>NZ_JAMOIT010000012.1:0-162771 GCF_023656375.1 Paenarthrobacter sp. TYUT067 | reverse complement strand
GGTCTGGACTCCCAGGGAGTCCGGACCCTTTGTAGTTGGTTGGGTTTACCTGCAACACATGCTCGTCGTGCCGCAGGCCACAAAGTGCTCCGCCGTGAAGCGTCGTCATCTATCTTTCCCGGCCATATGGCCGGCCGCTTGTCCAAGCAGCGCCCGTCCGTAGTCGTTACCGTTGGGTGTACGCACTACCGTGTGCATGTGGAAAGGCGCCGGGGTGTCGTTGTTGAGGAACACACCGGTGTGGTGGTCGAGTTCCAGGATGGCTACAGGGCTTTGGATCCGGAAGTAGAAGGCTTCCTCGCCTCGCCAGCCGCCGATCCATGAGAACCAGGTGTCCTGGTAGTGTTCTTGGATTTCCCGGAGGCGGGCAGCGCGCGGTCCAGCAGGCAGGTAGGCAATGGAGTCCTCCACGAGTCTGTCCAGGAGGGCCAGGGCGGCAGGGGGCATGGATGGGACTGGAATGCCTTCATAGGGAATGACCCGGTTGTCCTGGAAGCAGCCTGCCAAGTGCCGTTCGTCTCCGGAGTGCAAACGCCCCTGCGGCATGGCGGGGTCTTGCATCTCTTGGTACACGGTCGCTTCGTCGCGAAGCTCAGCCGTGAGGGCGGACATCAGCTCCCGGGCCCACTGGATGCGTTCTTTGAAGACCCTGAGGCCTTGGAACGGTCCATCGTCAATGGTGTCTGGTTCGGCGCCGAGGAACACTGGAGAGATGACCATTTGGCTGCCCACTACCAGGCAGTTGAGAGCGACATGGTGGCCGAACAGCTGCCAGCCCCACGGCTCCGTTTCCGAGGGAGTTCCGTACAGGGCAAAGTTGTAGCTGTACTCGTTCATGAGCAGCGGCAGGTCCACCAAGTCTCCAAGGAAGCCGTTGATGCGCATGAGGTTGCGGGTCAGCGCATACCCTTCCGGGCTGAGGCTGGCCTCCACCACGGCCAGGGCGGCATCGCGGACTGGGCCGTCGCATTCATCCAGGCGAAGCCCGGTATCGTGTTGCAAGAATTCCGGGTTGGCCCAGCTCTGCCACTCGTGGGCGTCAACGGCGTAGCAGAGGCGGTCCAGCTGCGCGGACGGCAGCAGGGCCAGCAGCTTCCCGGCCGCGGCAACCATCCCCGACGTCGGAGCCTCTTCCCCGGGCAACGCTTCAGTCAGTGTGAACAGCCCTTCACGGACCACGCCATCGTTGGTCACGCCGACGAAGGGTGCTGGATACAGCTTCTTCCATCCCTCGATCATGGGGCCGGCAAAGGAATCGGCTTTGGCGGCTTCGGCATAGGCCCGCGCGTCCAGGCCGCGGAGTTTCGCTACGCGGGGGTGGTCCGGGGTGTACAGGTAGTCACGAAATGACGGCGTCGACATGGGTTGCCTCCTCGGTTTTCTGGCTTTCGGTGGGTGCCCACCCCGCGGCGATGCGGAGGGCACGTGCTGCTGAGGCAGCGGACGAACCCCGCCACGCGATGTGTTGATCGGGGCGGACCAGCACAGCGTCGGCAGCCCAGAAGTCGGACATCGCAGTCCCCCGGTTGTCAGGTCCTACTGCCAGCACCGTCACGGGTACGCCGAGTTCGGCAGCTGCGATCAGGATCGGCGCGTACGTGTTTTCGACGTCGCCACCCTGGTGGGATCCGGCGTCCACCAGCAAGGAGAACCCAGCCCCCAGGTGGTCGTAGATGGAGGTGGAGTCCGGCAACCATGCGTGGGGAAGCATGGCTCCGGGGCTGGCGGTGGGAACGTACCGGATGGGATCTTCCGCTGGCACGGGTGACCCATCCGGGACGACCAGTGAAGAGGCGGTGTAGTTGTAACCAAGCACCAGGCCCAGGGAATCGAACTCGCTTTGCTTGACACTGAGTGCTTCGTGCGCGCGGGCCCGGGCAGCTGCGCCGTCTTCGCCTTCAAGCTCCAAGGCAGGGTCCGCGAAATGGTAAGCCAGCGCCTTTCCATTGGCCGCGGCGTCGTTGATGGTGCGTTCGGCCACGGGTCGCCGTTCCAGGCCGTAGCTGTCCAGCAACGCCGGACCCGCCCACCCCTCCAAAGCGGCTGCAATTTTCCATGCCAGGTTGGCGGCGTCTCCGATGCACGTGTTGAATCCATGGCCACCCCACGGTGGGTTCTGGTGTGCGGCATCGCCCACCAGGAACACGCCGTCGTGACCGTAGGAGGGCGCCAGAAGCATGCGGGCAGTCCACGGGTCGGTGGCGATGACGTCAACCTCGACGTCGGCACCCACCAGGGAGCGCACCATCGCCACCGGGTCCAGTTCCTGCCCTTCCGGGGAGACGTCGACGCCTTGGATAATCGCCCACCAGGTCTGGTCCAGGTTCATGCGGCCTACCATGCCGGCTGTTCCGGGGCCGAGGACCCAATACTGAACAGCAGGATCCAGGCTGATGGTCCCGGCCAAGTCGCTGGAGCGGAAGAGGATGCTGATGTTGGAGAGCGCCGCGGATCCGCCCTCCAATCGGATCTCCAGGCCTCGGCGGACGGTTGACGAACCGCCGTCCGCGCCGGCCAGGAATCGGCACCTGACTGGCCGGCTGTTGCCTGCCTCGTCAGCCACGGTCACGTACTGACCACCGTGCGCGTGGGCGGCAAACTCCTCCACGCGCAATCCTGTCAAGAGACTGGCGTGTGGTGATGCGGCCACGGCTTTACGGAGCACCGTCTCCAGCACCGGTTGGGGTACCTGCTGCCCGCACTCCGGCTGCGGCCCGTACCGGCCTGTCTCAAGTTGGAAGGCATTCGGGAAACGACGTATTTCGCGTCCGGTCAGGGACGAACAGAAGATGACGTCCTGGGCGAAGTCCACGGGCAGCGGCGCCGCTTCCCGCAGCTGTGACGCCAGGCCGAGCCGGCGCAGGTGCGTCATGGTCCGGGCATTCGTTGTCTTGGCGCGCGGACGGTCTTGGTCGATGCTTGTGCGGGGCTCAATGACCACGCTTTGAATACCGCGGTGAGCCAGATCCAGGGCCAGGAAGAGTCCGCTGGGACCTCCACCGGAGATCAGGACGGGGACCTCGTGCGGAAGGTCAACCAAGCGCGCCTGGTTGATGGCGTTCATCAGGCCCTCGCCCGGAGTGATGGCTCACCGATGGGGGTCACCAGGGTGCCAAGTTTCTCAATCTCGACCTCGACTGTGTCTCCTGCCTGGAGCAGCCACTGCGGTGTTCGTGCGTATCCGACTCCCTCGGGTGTTCCTGATGCGATCACATCGCCGGGGTGGAGGGTGAGAGTTTCACTGATCAGCGAAATGATGGCCGGGACGGAAAAGATCATGTCGCGGGTGTTGCCGTTCTGGACCTCGGCGCCGTTGACCCGGGTGCGGAGCTGCAGGCCCTCGCGAAGGTCACCGACCTCGTCGCGGCTGACCAACGGACCCAAGGGGCCAGTGAAGTCGCCGTTCTTGCCGAGTGTCCACTGGGACGTGAGTTTCTGGGCACGTCGTGCAGTGATGTCGTTGAAAGTGGAGTATCCAAACACAGCTTCGGCGGCTGTAGCCTCGTCAGCGGACTCCACGCGTTTGCCGATGTACGCGGCTACCTCGCCTTCCCAGTCCAGGCCCGCCTCGCCGCCCGGAACCGGGACGGGAACGTGGCCCACGGAAAGGGACGCCGTCCACCGGCCAAACAGCGTGGGATACGGCGGGAGCTCCTGGTCCTTGTAACTGCCTTCTGCGGCGTGGGCCTTGTAGTTGAGACCCACGCAAATCACTCGTGCCGAGGCAGGGACCAGTGGCACTTCGGTGACGTCAGTTCGCTCGAAGCCCGCGCTGGCGTCCGTGACGATCGCCGATGCTTTCTCGTGCCAGCGGGCGGCGTCGGCCCAAAAGTCCGTGGCGGCCGCCAGTGGAAAGACGGAACTGCCGCTGAGGGCTGCTACCCAGGTGCCGCCGTCGTGGTTGATGCCTATGTACTGCATGGTGGGCCTTTCAGCTTCGCCCGGAGGCGGTTATTGGTAGGAGGGCACGGCAAGGAGACCCCATGGGGTGCTGCCGGGCTGGGTTGGAAAATTAGAGGCTGGCCGCTTGTTGGCGGAAGAACGCGACCGTGGCGGCCAGCGCCTTCTGCGCAGCTGCCGGACTTCCGTCCTTGAGCGACCACATGTGGTCGGCGTCGTCGATGAGGAGAAGTTCGACGTCGGCGCCTGCCTTCTGCAGCGCGGAGGCCAATGACTCCGATTGGGCGGCAGGGACGAAACGGTCGGCGGTGCCGTGGATCAACAGGAAGGGCGGAGCTTCGGAATCGACGTAGCTGATAGGGCTGGCTGCTGCTGCCTTGTCAGGGTTCGCCGCAAGGACCGCACCCACCAGCAGCTCTTCGCGGGATCCGGGATCGCTGGCGCGGGCGATTGCGTCAGGCAGGGCTTGTTCCCCCATGCGGGTCAGGTCTGTTGGCGGGTACCACGCGGCGACTGCCGCAACGCCGTTGACGCCCTCTCCCCTGAGCCCAACCAAGCCGGCAAGGTGCCCCCCTGCAGAGTCACCCCAGGCGTAAATACGGTCCGGATCCACACCGTACTGGTCTGCGTGGTCCCTGAGCCACTTCACTGCGGCGAGCGCATCCTGGAGCTGGGCCGGGAACAGCGCTTCGGCGCTCAAACGGTAATCGGCTGATGCCACCACGAACCCGGCATCGGTGAGGGCGTCGAAAGGCGCCAGACCGAAGGCGTCGCATCCGGGGCCCAGAGAGGATCGCTCGCCTACGCGCCAGCCGCCACCGTGGAAATGGACGACGGCGGGACGGAGGTTTTCGTGGCCGGTGTCCCTCGGCGGGGACTCCGGCAGGTAGAGGTCGAGCAAGAGCGGGCGCGAGCCGTCATCGCCGGTGCGGGCAAACTCGACGCCCTTTAAGTGGCGACCGTCCGTCATCGTTGACTCCCTCTGCTTCGTTGGCCGGATCCTCGATGTTCCGTGCCTTCTCTTCAAGGATGTCGAACTCGGGCCCGGACCAGAACCGTCAATTTCAATCATTGGAACCGCCAGCGGTCGCAAGCTCTGTTGCCAGGAAAGCCAGCCCTCGCTGGACGATGCCCAACGCCGCGGAGTGGTTGAGGTACCCGTGGGTGGCTCCCTCCTCGAGCCGGAACGCTACATCGATTCCCGCGCCTCGAAGGCTTGCGGCATACAGTTCAGCCGAGGGACGGAGGTCGTCGTATTCGCACGCAAGTATCGCGGCCGGCGGCAAACCTGAGGGATCTGAATTCCCGGGCACGGCATACGATGATGCCATGCCGGCGGGCCCGCCAATGTAGTTTTCCATCATGGCCGTGCAGTCTTCGGCTGAGAAGCGCAGGATGGGCGGCAGTGAAGCCATTACGGCGGATGCTTCCTTAAGCGGCGGCACCGTCGAGTGCAGGAACGGGTAGGCCAGCAGCATCTTCGCCGGCAGCTGCTTGCCTATGTCTTTCAGGTACATTGCGGCTCCGCCGGCCAGATTGGCTCCTGCGCTGGCCCCGCCAAGGCACAGGTTGTCGGGTTCGATGCCAAGGGCCGGGGCCTGCTCAACAGTCCAAAACCACGCAGCGAGGACATCCTCGTGCGGCACGGGAAAGTGCACGCCGTCCCTGGCAAGCCGGTAGTCAACGGACACCACCACGCCACCTGTCCTGGCCACGAGCTCGCGCGCCAGCTGGTCGGCTTCGCGCATCTGGACGTCACCGCCGCCGAAACCGCCACCGTGCAGCCAGACCAGGCCGGGAACACCGCCGTCGAACGCGTTCCCCCGAAGCGGCCCGTAAACGCGCAGCGGGCCGTACACACGCAACGGAACAGGGCCGTTGGGACCTGGCGCATGGGTGACCACCATAGGGACGTCGGGAGGCACATACGGGAGACCTGCACCGCTGAATGCCTCAAGCCGGTTCACGCCCGAAGGATCTGCCAGAAGCTCGGCGAAGGACGAGGCGCCTGCCACCGGCTCCATCAGCGCACCGAGTTCGGCATCGAGGCTCATTGCTGCCCGAATTCACGTCGGAAGAAGTCAACGGATGTCTCCAGAATCCAGTCAATTTGATCTTCCGCGAAGAAGAAACAGTGGTCGGCGCCGTCGATGGTGATGAGCTGGTTCTGTACCCCTTCGCGCACCAGCGCGTCGGCGAGAAGTTCGCTTTGGGAATGCGGCACCAGACCGTCCCTGTTGCCGTGAATCAGCAGGAACGGAGGGGCTCCGGCTGTGACATATCCAAGGGGGCTCGCGGCGTGCAGCAGGCCCGGATCCGGCGAGCCTCCCACCAGCATCGTTCCGGGATCAAGGGAAGCTCCTCCCGGGACCGCCGCCAGCAGCGGACCGCTCAGGAAAGACTCCGCTCCTTGCTGTCGCGGAACATCGTTGAGCGAAGAGACGCCGTAGAAGTCCACGACGGCGCCAATAGCGCTGGACTGGCCCTGCACGCCCAGGCCGCCTTCGAGGTCGTCCCGGGAGCCGGTGAGCCCGAGGAGTGCAGCGAGGTGGCCTCCGGCCGATTCGCCCCAAGCACCGATCCTGTCGGCATCGATATCGAAGACGGCCGCGTGGTGCCGCAAATACCGGACGGCTGCCTTGATGTCGTGGAGCTGGGCTGGAAACGGCGCTTCCAGGGAGTGCCGGTAGTCCACCGTCGCGCAGGCAATTCCGGCTTCGTTGAGGCGGCGGAACACCGAGTTCGGCGGGAACGTCGGCGGCAGCTCCCGACGGTCACCCAGCTGGAACGCTCCCCCGTGGATCCACACCACCATCGGGACAGCGGCCTCGGCAGCCTTCCGGGGCAACCACACGTCCATGGAAAGACGGCGGAAGCCGACGGTGATGGCGTAGCTTAGTTCCCGGTGCAGCAGCGACTCCTCCGACACCTCTTCAGGCTTCCCGGGCGCCTGGAAGGCTGGAAAGGGCGGCGGGGTGGGTACGCGGTGTGGATCGATGCTGATCTCGGCAGTCTCTGCTGGTGTTTCAAGGGTCACTGGTTGCTCCATGAGTCTTGGGTAGAAAGTCAGGCGTAATGGCAGGCGACGTCAGCTTCGCCCACGCGCCGGAGGGCAGGTCGTTCGGAGGCGCAGAGTTCGGTAGCCAGCGGGCAGCGTTGCCGGAAAGGACATCCACCCGGGGTCGCTGCCACAGCCGCGGCCGTTTTAACTCCCAGGGACTCACGAACAGCACGGCGCTCAGCTTGCTCGGCTGGGCGCGGCACCGGTGATGCCGCAACAAGGGCCTGGGTAAACGGATGCTTGGGTGATTCAGTGACTGCTGCGGTTGGACCGGATTCCATCACCTGCCCGCGATACAAGACCACCACCCGCTGGGCCAAGAACTGGACCACGGAGATGTCATGGGCGATGAACAAGTAGCTCAGACCGCGCTCATCGCGCAGATCAGCCAGAAGGTTCAATACTTGCGCCTGCGTTGACAGGTCCAATGCGCTGACCGCCTCGTCGCAAACCACCAGCTGTGGTTCGCAAATGAGGGCGCGTGCCACCGAAATACGTTGCCGTTGGCCACCCGAGAACTGGCTCGGGTAGCGGTCCACGGCTTCGCGAGGCAAACCGACCCGTTCCAGCATGTCCTCTGCCTTGGTGCGGGCCTCGCCGCTGGCGACGCCCCGGACGCGCAAGGGCTCTGCCAATGACGCACCAACGGTCTTCCGGGGATTCAGCGAAGAGTTAGGGTCCTGGAACACGGCCCTGAGCTCACTGCCGATGGCCCGGCGTTTGCCCGAACCGGCATGAGTGATGTCTTCACCCTTGAATTCCACGGAACCGCCGGATACCTTCTGGAGGCCCAGGACCGCTTTGCCAATGGTCGATTTGCCCGAGCCGGACTCCCCCACCAGACCCACCGTTTCACCGGGATGTATGGTCAAGCTGACACCGTCGACGGCGGGCGGCGCGGCAGCGGCTCTCCGTCCCCTGCCGTAGCGGACCACGAGGTCCTTGACCTCCAGCATCGGCTCCGGCCGGACGGTCCCGGGCGATGGGCTCAACAGCGGGGTTTCGATGCTCATGCCATGTCCTTTTCAACGATGTCCAGTCTGTGCCGGGCGGGTATGTCAGCCGGAACCGAGTGTTCTGATGGGATGTCGGTGGGCACCCACGCCAGTCCTTCCATGGCCAGTTCGTCGGCCTTGACGCAACGCACCAGGCCCGATTCGGTTCCCGAGGGAAGGAGGGGTACGGGTACTTGGCAGGCGGATCCTGCGAACTGGCAGCGTGCCGCGAACCGGCAACCTGTGGGCCAATCCTTGGGCTGCGGGACCTGGCCCTTGATGGTGGCCAGTCGCTCGGGCATGTCGTGCGCCGTGTTCGCGTGGGGATCAGCGGCAAGGAGCGCCAGGGTGTAAGGATGCCGTGGGCTGTCCAGGATGCTGGCTGTGCGGCCGTTCTCCACTACTTGACCGGCGTACATGACTGCAACCTGGTCGCAGATGTCGGCCACCACCCCGAGGTCGTGCGTCACCATGACCACGGACATGCCGGTGTCCCTCACAAGCGTCCGCAGGAGCGACAAAATCTCAGCCTGGACAGTGACGTCGAGGGCGGTGGTGGGTTCATCAGCCACTAGCAGGCGTGGATTACCGGACAACGCCAGGGCAATGGCGACGCGCTGGGCCATGCCGCCCGATATCTGGTGCGGGTAGGTCTTGAGGATGCGCTTGGCGTCTACGATGCCCACCTTTTCCAGCAGGCTCAATGCCTCCGCATTGGCTTGGTTCTTTCCCACCGAGCGCAATCTGCGAATGGCTGAGGTCAACTGGTAACCAACGGTGAACATGGGATCGAGTGCCCGCATGGGCTCCTGGGAGATGAGGGCGATGTCGCGCCCCCGGATACCTTCCATGTCCTTGTCCGTGGCGGCGGCAAGGTTCATGCCGTTCCAGAGAATCTGGCCCGCAGTCACAGCCACGCCGGACGGCAGCAGCCCCATGAGCGAGAGGGCGGTCATCGTCTTACCGCAGCCGGACTCGCCAACCAGTCCCAGGACGGTGCCGGGTTCGACGTCGAAGGAGACATCCGTGACCAGCGGAGTTCCGCCGTCGACCCCTACGGAGAGGCCGCGGACGCTGAGCTTGCCGGCCTCAGGCGCATCCTGAACGGGAGGAGCGGCTGCCGCTGCTGCAGCAGCTTGGACAGAGCGCTTGCGGCGGACCGCTGCCGAGGGCAGGTGCGAGGCCGTGGCGTTGGGGGCCTTTCCCAGTGCGTTGCCGATGGCGTTGGCGGACAGCACTGTCAGTGCCAGGACGACGCCAGTGGGAACCATGAGCCAAGGGGCGTCGTAAACGTGCTGGGATGCGCTCTGGATCATGCCGCCCCAGCTGGGCTGCGGGAGGGGTGGGCCGAAGCCGATGAAGGCCAAGCCGGCCTGGATCAGGAGGCCCACCGCGAAAATCAGCGCAGATTGCACCACTATGGTGGTGGCCAGACCGGGCAGTACATGGCGGGCACTGATGGCGAGCGGGCTCAGCCCATCCACCTTGGCAGCATCAACGTACAGCTGGTTTTGCAGGGACTTTGCTTGGCCGAGCATGACCCGGTAGATGCCTGCCGAGATCAGTACGCCGAGGATGGCCATGATCAGGGGGATGTTGGTACCGACGGCGCCAATGACGGCGAGGATAATGACAGTTCCAGGCAACGACATCATGATTTCGGTGACCCGGCTGATGACACCTTCGGACCGCTGGCTGTTGGCAGCTGCCAGCGCCAACAGGGTTCCGAGTCCGACGCCGACAATCACCGTGATGAAGGACGTCCCCAGCGTTTCGGCCGCTGAGGCGAAGATGCGGCTGAGGATGTCACGGCCCAGTTCATCCGTGCCCAGCCAGTGCGTGGCAGTGGGTCCGGAGAGCACGGCGGTGAAGTCCTGGTCTTCGGTCTTAAAGGGCAACCACCATGGCGCCGTGAGCGAAGCGACAACCATCGCGGCCAACCAGAGCGTCCCGGCGACGCCCCCTGGTGAGGTGAGCAGTCGATGCCCTGAGAGCTTCGTCAAGGCCGTCCTGCGCAGGGATGCCGGCGTTGTTGCTGGAAGTGTGGGAATCATGAGGCACGCAACTTCGGGTCAAGGAATTTGGTGGCGAGTTCGAGCACCAGGTTCACAGCCACGACAACAACCGTGGCGATGACCACCACACCCTGAACGGCCGGGGCGTCGTGGGTGCTGACGGACGTTTGAACAGCCTGGCCAAGCCCCGGCATGGCAAACAATTGTTCCGCGATCACGGATCCGCCGAACAGGCCGATGAACTGCAGGGCGATGCCTGCAACGATGGGCAGGCTCGCATACCGGAGGGCATGGATATAGAGAATTTTCCACGTGGGAGTGGCTGTGGCCCGGAGGGTCCGGATGTGTTCCTGCTGCAACGCCTCAAGCATCGAAGCCCTGGTCTGCCGGGCAATGAACGCACCGCCTCCAACGGCCAAGGTGATGACCGGCAGGGCGAGGGACATTGCCCAATCCTGCGGGGAGACTTCGAACGGGACGTAGCCGGTCGCCGGGAACACGGAGGACTGGACGGCGAAGAGATAAACGAAGATCACGCCGATCCAGAAGGCCGGCAGTGCCACGAGTAATCCAACAAACCCGCCGATCATTTGATCCAGGAAACCACCACGAACAGCTGCGGTGACCCCGAGGATGATGCCGAAGACTGCGCTGAGAACAGTGGCGCCCGCGGCGAGGGAAGCCGTGACGGGAAGTCTGTTGGCAAGATCGGCGCTAACGGACCGGCCGTCGATGAGGGAGTTTCCGAGATTGCCTTGGACGGCATCACCCAACCAACGGAAGAACTGGCTTACCAGCGGATCATTCCAGCCGAGCGTTTGGTTCAACTGGTCGATGGCCTCTTGCGAGGCTCCCGCCCCGAGAGCTACCGCACCTGGGCTGCCGGGCATCGCGTGGACCAGCAGGAATGCCAGTACCGCCACCACCAGCACGGTGGCAAGCGCCATGAAAAGGCGCTTGGTGACGAACATTGCCATGGTGACCTCCATTGGTCGGGCCGGGTGCCAGTTCCGGAGAATTGGCACCCGGTCGTTGGTGGATCAGTTGGTGGGTGCGTAAGAGGACAGCAGCGGATACACGTTGCTTCCAGCGAACTTCACCTGCTGGACCTTCTTGGTGTTGTAGCCCTGGTTGGTCAGGGACTCATAGAGCGGGATCATCCAGCCGGACTCCACCAAACGGGTGTTGAGCTTGGTGAGCGCGGCCTTTTTGGCGGCATCATCCTTGGCAGCGGCAACCTCTGCGGTCGCTGCGCTCAGTTGCTCGTCCGTTGCTTTCTGAACATTGGTGAAGCCATTCAGGATTGCGCCGTACATGAGGCCGACCGGGTTGTCCCAACCCAGCGGGGAGTACCCCAGCGGGGTAGTTGCCACAGCGGCAAAAGCCTCATCGGTGGAGGCTGCCAGCTTCACGTTCATGGTGATTCCGACGGCTGCCAAGTCCTTCTGCACTGCTTGAAGATCCGTTTGCGTCTGGGCTCCGGCAATGATGGTGAATTCAAAGCCGCTGCCATATCCAGCTTCTTCCAGGAGGCTCTTGGCCTTCGCTGGATCGTAGGCATACTTGGTGTTCAGCTCTTCGGTGAACCCTGCCGAATCCTTGGGCAGTGCGTTCCACGCCGGGATATCGCCCTTGTGGAGGGCATCCACCAGAGCTTGACGGTTGATGGCGTACTGGAAGGCCTGGCGGACCTTCTCGCTCGCAAACGCCGGCGCGGTCTTCCCGGTCTTGTCAAAGGAGATCATCGTCTGGACGGTGCCGCCGATCTGGGACACCCCAACGCCCTTGGACTTGGCGAAGTCAACTGTGGGCGAGGTCAGGGATGCGACGTCCGCCTGGCCCGAGACCAGCGCGTTGGCACGGGCCTGCGGGTCCATGATGACGCTGAACGTGATCTTGTTGTACGGGTACTTGGCGGCGTCCTGGTTCTTGTCGTTCTTGGTGAAGACGTACTTGTTGCCCTTGACGGTTGTTGCGCCGTCCAGCGTGTAAGGCCCAGAGCCATCAGGGGTGGTAGCCAGGCTGGCGGTGTCCGCAACGCCGTTCTTACCGACAATCATCCCCAAAGTGGACGTGAGGTTCTTTTCGAACCCCGGCTGGGCTTTGGCGAAGGTAATCGCCACCTGGGTGGGGCTGACCACGTCAACGGAGGTGACCTCCTGCGCTCCGCCCTTGGCGATTGCTGAGTAAGCACTGAGCGCGGCGTCACTCCGGCGATCAAGGTTTGCCTTGACCAATGCCGCGTCCAAGGTTGAGCCGTCGGTGAAGGTAACACCTTCCTTGAGAGTCAGCGTGAGGACGGTGTTATCCGCGTTGTAACTGAACTCCTTCGCCAGGCCCGGACCCACACCGCCGTCCGGCTGCAGTGTCATCAGGTTCTCGTACAGGCCTTCGAAGAACTGCCGTTGGGCATCCGAGACACGCAAGGGGTCGTAGCCGAACGAAGCGCTGTCGCTGTCGGTGGCAATGGTCAGCGTGCTCTTGTCCACGGTGGACGTGGCAGCTGTACCGCCGCCGCAGGCTGTCAGGGATCCGAGAAGGAGCGCCCCGGCCAGGACGGCCGCGCTCCGACGTGCAGGTGAGGTGAGGAGATTCATGTGCTGCGCCTTCGCATTCGTGATGGAATCGTGAGTCGAGATGTGGGACCGGCGGCCTGAACATTGTCGGCTGTGACCTGTTCGGGCCGATCCGTCGGCGCCCTCTCGTCAGATGGCTTCCGGTAACCGGCTTCTTCAAGAGTCGTAGGCGGGCAGCACTTCCCCCCACGTGAATTTCATTGGTTGAAACAGTATTGTGGTGGAGGTCACTCATGTTCTTGAAAGGATTCAGCTCTATGGCGGTCAGCGAGGGGAACGAGGCCGGAAGGCCGCTGCGCGGCAAACGTCCCAAACAGGGCGAACCCGTCATTGACCGCGCCCTGAGCCTGCTCGCCGTCTTCAGCGACCGGCGTCGCGCCTTGACCCTGTCCGACATGGCGAGACTGGCTGACATGCCGGCCCCCACTGCGTTGCGCCTGATCGCCCGACTCGTAGCCTGGGGCGCCTTGGAGCGTCTGGACGACGGCCGATACGTCGTGGGGGTCAGATTGTGGGAGGTAGCGTCGCTGTCACCGCGCGGGCACGGTGTCCGGGAGATCGCGCTGCCATACCTTGAGGACCTCTTCGCCGTGACGCGCCACCACGTACTGCTTGCCGTGCGGGACAAGAACGAGGCCGTCCTGATCGAGCGGTTGTCGTCCAAGGAAGCAACGGAAGTCGCCTACCGCGTCGGCGGACGTGCACCGCTAAGGTCGACGGCGGTGGGCCTGGTCTTGCTGTCCGGCGCGGACGCCGACTTTCAGGAGCTGGTCATCAACCAGCCACCCGACGTCGAAGTGGGCGTCGATTCGATGCCTGAAGGCCAGCTAAGACGCACGTTGTCCGACGTCCGCAGAACTGGCGTGGCCATGATCCGACGGTCAGCACCGTCGCATACCGTATCCGTCGCTTCACCAATTTTCGGTGCCGAAGGGTCCGTGGTGGCGGCGCTGTCCATCGTGGTTCCGGACGGCGCAACACCACCCAACGTACTGGCTCCTGCGGTACAAGCTACAGCGAGGGCGGTATCACGCAACCTGGGATACAACCCCGGGCCCAGCGAGAGTGTGCGGATGCGCTAAGAATTTAGCGCAGGCTTGCAGTGACACCAGCAGATGCTGTCCAGACCGGACCTGGTTCAGAGTTCGTCGGTGACATAGAACTGGAGCTGGGCCCGGACAGCGTCCACGAGGTCTACTTCGTCGGGCGCGAGCAGCCATTGCTGGTTGAGGCCGTCACGCAACCCGGCAATCTGAGTCGCCGCGATGTCCAAGGGGACATTTTTAGGCCGGTATCGGCCGGTTCTTTCAAGGTCTTCGAGTGCCGTGCGCGCTGCTTGCCTGACGAGGTGGTACCAACGGACGAAGTACCCGTGGGCGGGATGGGTCGGCGCGAGAGCTTCAGCTGCGACGATGCAATACATCGCAAGATCGGATGGGGAAGCGACGTCACGAGCAGTGAGGGCGACGAGACCGCGGAGGAAAGACACCCCGTTCCCGGCGCCGACGTCGATATGACGGTTGGCCCGTTCGACCCGGCGGTCCAGGACGGCTTCCAACAGTGCGGCCTTGTCGGGGAAATGGTGCGACATGCCGGTATGCGACATCCCGACCCGCACCGCTATTTCCCTCATGGACGCTCCGTTGAAGCCTTTGGCAGTGAACACCTCGACCGCGGCGTCAAGGATCTGCTCACGGCGTTGCTCCGAGGCCAGGGCTTGCTTGCTTACACGGCGCTTGACGGCGACATCTGAGGAAAGGGGCACGTCCCTATTCTCTCTCGTAGCGGTGGCGGTAGGTGCACGTTCGCGGGAACCGTGTTCCACTGCGTCAGCCTACCTTCCGTATCGGGATGATGAGCACAGCACCGATCAGGCCTGCGACAGCACCTGCGTAAAAGAGGGCACTGAAGTTTTGTGGAAGATCAGGCGACGTACCGATCGCCAGGAGCGCCGGCGCGATCGCCGGGACAAGGATCGAGGGAAGCGAGTTGGCAAGGGCCATGATTCCAAGATCCTTGGCGGTGTTGTCCGGATTGGGAAGAACCTGCGTCACGAGGGCGAAGTCCACCGCGAAGTACACTCCCTGGCCGAGGCCGAGGACCGCGAAGCCGATGAGGAATTCTTCGAAAGACTGGGCACTGGCCACCAAGACGAGACCAACGGCAAATACCACCGCAGAGGCCACTACGAACGGTTTCCGGCGGCCGGCTTTGTCCGAGGCCTTACCGGCGAGAGGTGCGGTCAGCAACGAGATTCCGGCCAGGACAAGCCCTGCCAGGAATACACGCTGCCCCACTTCGGCCGGCGGAATGTGAAGCTGCATGATCATGTACAGAGCCTGGTAACCATTGACCGCTGCGACTGCGAAGAAGATGAGGAGGCGGCTGCCGAACGCCAGGGCATAGCCACTGTTCCGGATCGGGTTCACCCAGAAAGTGCTCAGCACGTCCCTGACGCTCGTCCGCGGACGGGCTTCCACGGGTAGCCGCGGATCTCTCAGAACCGCCGCGAACACGATCAGGCCCACCGAAGCCACGGCAGCCGGCAGGAGAAACATCGCTGCAAATGAGGGAGCGACCAGCTGAGCCAGAAACAGGCCAACGACTGCTCCAATGCCGCCGGCGATGCCATACACCGCAGAGGCCGGACCGCGACGCTCGGGCGCCAACTGGTCGGCGATGGTCGCGCCGATAGCAGCCTGGGCGGAGCTTAGGCAAAGGGTCATCACCACCCAACCCGCTGTCAGAACTGCAGCGTTGGCAGCGACCAGGCAAATCACGGCACCGAGGAGGAAGAGGACGGCGCCGAGCACGAGGAAGGGCCGCCGTCGGCCAAAGCGGGACGTCGTGCGATCGCTGAGCCGGCCGAATACCGGGTTCCCGATCAGCGCGAACACGCCCGCAACGCCGCTAACGATCGAGAGCAGCGTTGTCGCATTCCCTGGGTCCAGTTCATTGGCCTTGAGCTGCAGGGTAAGGATGGCGGTGCCAAGTCATGCCGCGTAGGCCGCAACGGAGGCAATTCCCAAACCGATGAGATAGCCGGTTCCCGGGTTACGGAAATCGTTCGAGCCGCCCTGGGGCAGGGAGACCGCCGCCCCAGAGGCAGGTGTGGGGGCAGAAGGGACAGTGGAGTCCAGTGTCATGAAGAAGCGCCATTGCTCAAGAAAGTCCGACCGGCTGGCTGCCGATCAGCATCGACAGTATCGCATCATCTTCCAGTTGTTAAGTTTTTACCTTACAGCTGTTAGGCTTTTCGAGATTTGCCGGACCAAAGGAGCTTTCCATGACCGATTCGACCACCACCCTGCCCGTCAGTGCGTCTCCCCTGGAGGCAGCGAATGAGCGGGTCCGCAAGTCATTGGCTCACGGCTCGTGGGTCCAGCCCACGGAATCAGGGCCATTCACTCCCGGCTCGCGTCCGGCGTATCTCCTGCGCGCCGAGTTCACTGTCCAAGATCTTCAACCCGCTTGGCTGACCGCCACCGCCCACGGAATGTACGAGGTTTTCATCAATGGTGCGAGGGTCGATCAGGACGAACTGAAGCCCGGCTTTTCTTCCTACCGCCGCCGCTTGCCCGCGCAACGATACGACGTGGGGCGCCTTCTTCGTCAGGGCCTGAATGTTGTAGGCGTGATTTTGAGCGATGGATGGTTCAGGGGCCGCCATGGGTTTGAGCGGAGGGCCGACGGTTTTGGTACCGAAACCGGCGTCCTCCTCTCGATCGAAACGGGAGCCGGTCCCATCGCCGTCTCGGGCGCGGACTGGTTATCGCGTGAAAGCTGGATTCAGGCTGCAGATCTCATGGACGGCCAGCGGGAGGACCGGCGTCTCTACGATGCGGAATGGGCTGATGTCGGCGCCGATCTCTCGGCTTGGCAGCCAGTCGCCGTAACCGGAAGCGGCGCGGCGAACCCATCACGACTGGTCGCGGAGGACCGCCCGCCGATCCGCCGCATCGAGACTTTGCCGCCCCGCGAGACCACCTGGAACGCTGACGGAAGCGTCGTCGTCGATTTCGGCCAAAACATCAACGGCTGGGTGCGCCTGTCCACCCTCGGCCCGTGCGGCACTCAACTGACACTGAAGCATGGCGAGCACATGGCAGGCGATGGACAGGTGAATACGGATCACCTGCGTGCTTTCAGGTTCAGCGATCGCACGCTGCTCGAAGCAGGCCAGATTGATCAGGTCACCAGCAACGGCGCTGCGGGCGATGTTTTTGAACCGCGCCACACCACCCACGGCTTTCGCTACGTGCAGATCGACGGATACCCGGAACCAATGGACTTGGGCATCGAGGCGGTGGTGGTGCATTCAGACCTCCCCCGGGCAGGTCGATTCATCACCTCCGATGAAGAGCTCGCCGCCCTCCACGACAGCGTGGAGTGGAGCTTTCGGGGCAACGCGTGCGGCGTCCCCTCGGACTGCCCCCAGCGTGAACGGTCCGGTTTCACAGGTGACTGGCAGGTCTTCGTAGAGACCGCCTCGCGGATGTTCGACGTCGTGGACTTCAGCCGCAGCTGGCTTCGTGACCTCGCCACCGATCAGTGGGCTGACGGACGCGTCCCTACAGTCATACCGAACCCCGCGGGCGATGCCCCCTCGGGGATAGCGTTTGAGGATATGAGTGCGGGCTCTGCAGGGTGGGGTGATGCTGCCGTTCTTGTTCCGTGGGAGTTGTGGCGCCGAACAGGAGATGCCTCAATCCTCGCCGAAAGCTTCCCTGCGATGCAGCGGTGGGTCGACTTCGCAGCAGGCGCGGCAGCGGCGGGCAGGCATCCCGATCGCGTGGCCTCGCGCCCGGACGCCCGCCCTCACGAGCAGTATCTCTGGGACACCGGTTTCCATTTCGGCGAATGGCTCGAACCCGGAGTCACCCCAAACCCCGACCCCCGCACCGACCACGGCATCGTCGCAACCGCGTTCCTCCACCGCTCTGCCCACCTGCTGGCACTCACCGCCGATGTTCTGGACAAACGCGACGCCGCCGAACGGTACCGCTCGATTGCCGCCGGCGCCCTCGGCGCCTGGCGAGAAGAATACCTCCTCGGTAATGGAAAACTCGCCGTGGACAGTCAAGCCACATACACGCGGGCCCTCGCTTTTGGCCTCCTACCCGAAAACCAGCGCGCAGCCGCAGCCGCCCACCTCGCTCACCTGGTGGAAGCTGCAGGGAACACCGTCGGCACGGGTTTCCTGAGCACCGGCCAACTGCTCCCTGCCCTGGCAGATCACGGACAGGCGGCGGCGGCAATGCGCCTTCTGCGCTCCCACCAATCGCCGTCCTGGCTGGCCATGCTCGACCGGGGAGCGACCACGATGTGGGAATGGTGGAACGGCGTCGACGGGACAAAGGTCAGCGGCTCACTCAACCACTACTCCAAGGGCGCGGTGGCGTCCTTCCTGCACACCCACGTGGCGGGGCTGCGGCTCCCGAGCGAACCAAGCATCGACGACGCCGGCGGGAGGCTCATCCTGATCGAACCCGTGGCGATCGGCACCTTGGCAACCGCAGAAGCGCACTTGGACTTTCCCGTTGGCCGAGCCTCGGTCGCGTGGTCACAGCGCGGCGAAACAGCCGAAATCACCGTCATTGTTCCCCACCGCGCAGCTCTCCGCCTGCCCGACGGCACAACACGCACCCTTTCGAAGGGTACCCACACCATCCATACCGACATCACTGCACAGCGAGGAGCATAATGCCCACCTTCCAGAACCCCGTCGTCCGAGGCCACGCACCCGACCCGTCAGTCATCCGCGTCGGAGAGGACTTCTATCTCGCCAACTCCAGCTTCCGCTACCTCCCCGGAATCCCTATCCTGCACTCCCGCGACCTCGTGAACTGGCAAACCGTTGGCTTTGCCGTATCCCGCCCCGCCCAGTACCGCCGCGACGGCGAGCCGGGCGAGATCAACCTTTTCGCCCCTACCCTGCGCTATTACGACGGCGTCTTCTACCTCATCTGCACAAACGAGGCCGATAACCAAGGCAACTTCTACGTCACCGCAACCGACCCCGCCGGGCCCTGGTCAGACGCGATTTGGGTAGACCGCGAAGCGTTCGACCCCTCCCTCTTCCGCGACGACGACGGCCAGTGGTACTACCTCCGCCGCTCTTTGGAATTCGGAGCGACCGACGGCGCGCTCGGCCCCTTTGTGCAGGCGAACATCGACATCAAAACCGGGGAACTCGGAGAGATGCGCCCTATCACGGCTAACCGGCGCGGCTTTTCGTCCAATGACATCGAAGGCGCCCACCTGTATCGTCGCGGCGACTGGTACTACCTGTTCGCGGCCGAAGGCTCCAGCTGGAAAGGCCACATGCAGACCATCGGACGCAGCCGCTCGCCTTGGGGACCCTTCGAACCCGCACCGCACAATCCCGTTTTGACGCACGCGATTTGGTCGCTCACCCGTTCCAGACGATCGGTCACGCAGAACTCGTCGATGACGCCAGCGGGAACTGGTGGGCCCTCACTCTTGGCACCCGGCACCCTGCCTTCTCGTCCCACCACACCCTGGGTCGTGAGACGTTCCTCGTCCCGGCTACATGGGAAGAGGGAGACTGGCCTCATATCGGAGACGCCGGCCACGTGGCAGTTGAGTACCGCGACATCGATCTCCCCGGCGACCGTGTTGCTGCGGCGCCGGACGGCCGCGTCTCATGGATCAATGGCTGGCGCACCCTCGGCTCCCCCGAGGACTTGAAGGTCGCAGCGGACGGTTCCGTTACCCTCTCCGCCGGGGCCGACCTGAGCGACCCGAAACCGCTCGGAACACTCCTGCTCCCCCAGAACGAATACCACCAGGAATTCACCGCCACAGTAGTACCAACTGACGGCGTGGCGGCAGGAATCGCAGTCTGGGCGAACAGCTCCCACCACTACTCTGCACTCGTGCGCCGGGAGTCCGGCCAGCTCATCCTGCGGTTCCGCAAGCGCGTTCAAGACCTCACAGTCCAGGAAGAGCACGTCCTGGACAGCGATGAAGAGGTACGACTCACCATCGAAGCCGAAGCGTCGGTGTATCGGTTCTTCGCCGATGCCGGGGGCAAACGAACAGTGGTCGGCGAGGGTGCAGCGAGCCTGCTTTCTGCTGAAAACATCGCCTGGTTCACCAACGTCAACTTCATGCTGGCCGTCGTCGGAACCGACACCAACAAGGGCTCCGCTGTCTTCTCAAACGTCGCCCGCAACCCTCGCGAAACGGTCCCGCCACGCCCCTTCACCATCCCCCGCTGACCCCAAGGCTTGGCGGTCTGGATCAGAGTCGATCCGGCCCATGTCCTGCAACAGGGCCGCGGCGTCGTCTGTGCGGGTTGGCGTTGCGACTCCGCACGGACCCGCGTCCTGACCCACACCGCCGAGGTCCGGGACCACTTGGCGGCAGTCTTCTTCTGAAACGCTTAAGGCGCCGACGGCACTCAACCCTGAGGAAGCCCTCCGGAAGGCACATAACCTACGGACGAGCATGCTCGACAGCAACGACTTCCCCACCGACGAAGACTGCACCACACTCATCGCAAACTTCCAATTCCCGCACCTCCGCGACCGGCTCATGGCAGACATCCCCGGCATCAACGAACCACCCCAACACATCCTCTTCGCCCAAACCCACACGGCCCCGGACTGGTCACGTGTCGAATGGGCACAACAACTCCTCCTCCACGCCTACACCAGAACCAGCCCCCAACACTCAGCACCCATCCTCACCACCATCGGATACATCAACTGGTGGGAAGGCCGAGGATCCAAAGCACACCAATACCTCCAACTCGCCCTCGACACCGACCCCGGCTACCGCTTCGCCAGGCTCACCGACCACATGCTAGGAGCCGGCATCATCGCCGGCTGGAACACCAACAAAAGCACCGCCTACAAAACCCAACTTGACTCGCCCTAAGGCTCCTCATCGAGTTCGCCAACAGGGGCCGTGGCCGTCCTGCCAGACCTTCAAAATGAATCAACAGGCCGCGGCTGACTGAGCAGAGAGCCCGCCAACAACCCGCTTTTCGATAACCTCCCCAGACTTGGCGCTTCAGCTCTGGCTTCCGGTTGGTACGTGACGCAGTGGCAAGCTGTCCGCAAGGGCAGTGGTCAGCCACGGTTCATGCCTCGCCCTTCGTTCAGGGCATTCATTGCGGAAATGTGCTGCGCTAGGTAGTTGAGTCCTACATCCATCTTGGTTTGCCAACTCAAGGTGGCGGCCCGGAGTTCTCCGGCATCGATCGCCTCAAAGATCTCCGTGTTTTGGTCAAGAATAACCTTTGGCGAAAATGCATAACGTGCGCCCATGACCGCAAAATGCATGAATGCCTGCTTGGTGAGTGTCTCTAGAATTGCCGGTATTCGATTTAGACCAGATCCCTCAAACAATGAGATTTGGAAATCCATATCCAAGTGGTGGGCTCGGGTGACATCGTTGCGGCGAGCACAATCCCCGAGCTCATCAAGGTGGTGCTTCACACGGGATCGGTCTTCAGGGCTCCATCGGCTTGCCGCCCGGACCACGATCGCTCCCAAAGCGCGCCGAGCCAGATAGGTCTCTGATACGTCATCCAAAGAGGGAATTCGTACCACGATGGAATCTGATCTAGCGGCTGTCACCAACCCATCTTCAGTGAGAGCGCGAACGGCCGCGCGAATGTCCCGCACTGGCGCGCCAAGCAGGCGATTTAGCGCCCCTAGGGAAATTTCACTTTCGCCGGAAAAGGTACCGTCGACCAACCCCTGGCGAATTGTTAAAAGAATATCTTCGGCCAGCGCATTTCCGCCCCCTGGGAAGTCATCTCCGCTTGTACCCAGGACGCCAGACTCTTTACGGTCAACAGTCCATGAAAAGGGTGCCCGCCCGCTTTGGTACCAGCGGCGTATGCGCCATTCCAAGTCCGCCAATGACTCACCCGTTGGTGCTTCCGGCAGGAGGTCCAATGCAGCCACAAGCTTCTGCCATTGCCAGGCATCGGCGAAGCGAGCTGACCGCCGGACGCCGGCAGGCAAGGAATAGTTGCCACTGGTCAGAACCATGGATTCTTCAGTAAGGACGTAACCGCCGGAATCCAGCGATGACCACAGGTCCGGTCGGTCACCCGTGTAGCTCGGTTCGTGCCCGACACCTCGAAGAAGGTCGGCAGCCAGCACTGTCCGTAGCCGCCTCTTGCTGCTCGTAGACAGACTGGCCGGATAGCGGATACGCGACGCACGGGATGGATTGAGGACAAGACAGGACCCGGTCGGTCCAAGGGCGAATCCGACCAAAACCATTTGCCGATCCTTGAGCAAGGCCCTTATCGGCTCTATGTCCTGATCGGGCTCGGCGAACTCCTTCCAGGTCCGCGCCACGAACGACTGGCTCAGGCCGACAGCGTCCGCAACCTGGCGGCTGGAACCCTTGCTTGCCTGCATCCAGAGAGGCGCCGTCAGAACGGCGCGCTTGAGCTCTGCCCGATCATCTCCATTCCTCATGCGGCCAGTCTAGGGAAGCGTTGACTCAAAGACTCATTTCTGTTCCATTTTGCTCCTCGAGTATTCCCATCTTTCCTGGTGCTGCCAATGATTGAGACCAGCCACCAGACGCTTCGAGAAACCGGACCGTCCACGCAGTTACCAAGGAGAGCACATGTACGATGTCGCCATCATTGGCGGAGGTCCGGCCGGTCTGGCCGCGGCCTACAACCTTGAGCACGCAGGCCAAAAAGTGGTCTTGTTGGAAGAAACCGGCCGACTTGGCGGTCGTGCGAAAACCGTGGACGTCCACGGAGAACCGGTCAACATGGGGGCCATGTTCGTGTACGCCGGCACCGCGTCGCACGAGCTGGCAGTTGAACTCGACGTTGCCCTGGAGCCCTTCGAACCAACAACTTTCGGCATCCACGTCAACGGTGAAACTGTAGTCTCCCCGGACAACGACGACCTTGTGGAACGGCTCCCCCTCACAGAACACTCACGAAACGGACTCCGGGCTTTCATTCGGCGTGCAACATCGGAATATTACGCAAACACGGTGGATGGGCAGCTTCGCCCAGCCACGCCGGGGTTTGGCGAAGAATCCGCCCAATCACGAATCAGCGACCTGCCCCAAGACGTCCAGGAAATACTTACTGCAGCCATTCGCGGAGGCTCCGTTGCTCACCCTGCCGAACTCAGCGCAACCTATGCCCTGAGGTACTTCGCAAGTTATCTGGTGAAGGAAAAGAAGAACCGCGTGGTCTCACTAAGGGGCATGGAGGCGATCCCCGCAGCCTTGGCCAAGGCCCTGCAGTCCACCGAAGTCCGGTTGCATCACCGCGTGGAGACCCTTCACCAAAACGGTGAGGGACAGTGGAACCTACAAATCGCTAACGAATCTGAGGGCGGCGGAGGACGGAACGTGACCGCAAGGCACGTCATCATGGCGGTCCCAGCCCCCAGGATTTCCAGCATGGTGCAGTTGCCGGAATGGAAGAGCGCGGCACTGGACGCCGTGCAGACTCCCGGTTCAACCGAGCTCGGTGTTGTTGTGGACATCAGCGCACCGGAGCTGGCGGCTGTGGACGACTGGTCCTTCATTGCCACCCCAGGGCGCGCCTTCGATGTGATGATCAATCCGAGGCCGGGACGCAAGGACGGTACCGCTCAATTTGTCTGCTACGGCAATTCAGCCGGATACATCGAGGAAGCGAACGATGCCACCTCGGGCGTGCTGGAGCATTGGGTCGAAGAGTTCCTTACGGTGGCACCGCAGTTACGGGGGCGCGTCCTCGGGGCCAGCATCCAGTCTTGGCAGCACTGTTTCTCGCTGCTGACGCCTACACGCGCCACAGCCCTCCCCCAACTTCAGGCGCCGATCGATGGCACCCTTCACTTTGCCGGCGACTACTCCTCTGAGACCGCCGGCACCCATGGAGCGTACTCGGAGGCCAAGCGCGTCAGTCAAGCCGTCCTGCACGCAGCTTCTATCGCAGCGCAGTCGCAAGTTCCCACATAAGACCTATTGCATTAATCATTCAAGGATGTATTCTTTAGATGTGATTGATGCCACAGCCTGTTGCGGCTCACGTCACATCACCCCCCAAAGTGAGCGCGGCTGGGAAGCACCCAATGCGTCAGCTACTTGAAGGAAAACGAAAATGGGCTTAAGTTTTGGTACCAAAGCTCCCCCAACCGCCCTCTCAGGCGAGGTTGAGGTCTCCGGGCTTGGCAAAAAGTACGGCGTCATCGAGGTATTGAAGGACGTCAACCTCTCCATGGCGGAGGGTGAGGTCGTCTCCGTCATCGGACCGTCCGGTGCTGGCAAAAGCACCTTCCTGCGGTGCTTGAACTACTTGGAAAAGCCCAGCTCCGGCACTATCGCGATTGGTGGAGCTCGTGTTGTTGCCGGCGATAAGTTGCCGGACAAGACGAGCCTGGATCATCTGCGGCGAGTCACCGGTATGGTCTTCCAGAGCTTCAATCTATTCCCGCACCTGACGGTGATGGAGAACATCACGCTTCCACAGCGGAAGGTGCTGGGCTCCAGCAGGGAAGAAGCCGAAGCAGTAGCCAACCAGTTGCTCAAACGCGTTGGGCTTCCCGAAAAGGCGAAGGCCTACCCGGCCCGGCTCTCGGGAGGGCAGCAGCAGCGCATCGCCATTGCGCGTGCTCTCGCACTTTCTCCGAAGGTCATGCTCTTTGACGAACCGACGTCCGCCCTCGATCCTGAGATCGGTCTTGAGGTTCTCGCCGTCATGCGCGACCTTGCCGACGAGGGCATGACGATGTTGGTAGTTACACACGAAATGCACTTCGCACGAGACGTGTCGGACCGCATTATGGTGATGGGCAACGGCGGCGTCTTGGAAATTGGCCCCAGCCGGCAGGTGATGTCGGAACCGCAAAACGACCGCACCCGGCAGTTCCTCAAGGCCGTACTGGACAGGTGACGGGGCCATGATCATGCAACTGTTGTCTTCGATCGCCCAAGGCGTGGGCCTCACACTCTACGTAACGGGTGCCTCGCTCCTGATTGGCGGAATCATCGGCTTGGTCCTGGTGGGCGCCGCTAGGTCACCCATCAAAATAATCCAAGGTGCAGCCACTCTTTACATCAACATCGTCCGGGTCATCCCGCCGATTACCTGGCTGTTCCTGATCTACTTTGGTCTGCCGCAATACGCACTAAGGCTCTCCACACTTCAGGCAGCCATCGTCGGCTTCTCCATCATCGCTTCTGCCTTCATGGCAGAAATCTACCGCTCCGGTCTGCTCAGCATCCCCGATGGTCAGCGCGAAGCGGCCCATGCCTTGGGGCTAAGCGCAGTTACCACCGTGGGGCACATCATCACCCCACAGGCCTTCCGTGTAGCCTTGCCGGCGATCGCCACGTACGGCATCGGACTCTTAAAAGACTCCGCCCTCGCTTCCACCATCGGTGTACGTGAGATCACTTACTACGCACAGCAAAGCGCCAAACAGACGCACGAAGGCCTGCTCTCATTCGTCGTCGCCGGCGCGCTCTACATCATCATCAGCTTGGTGGTCGCACTCGTCGCACGCCGGGTAGATCTGAAACTGCGCAGAAAGATCGGAGTCGTCTGATGGACTTGATCACACAATGGCTTAGCTGGTTGCCGAACCTGGCGCCAGGACTGTCGGTCAGCCTTCAACTGACCGGGCTCGCATTGCTCATAGGGTTCCCCTTCGGGCTGCTCCTCGCCGTGATGGCGGAAGCAAAGTTCCTCCCCTTCCAATGGATTTCCTTCGCTTTCGTTGAGATCGGACGGGGACTACCCGCTCTGGTGCTGCTGTACCTGCTGTACTTCAGCCTTCCAGACGCCGGTATCACCCTGACATCCCTGACAACAGCGATCATCGCCCTGAGCTGGAACACCGGCGCCTACGCCTCGGAGTACTTCCGCGCCGGACTCGCTGCTGTCCCGCTAGGACAGAAGGAAGCAGCAATAACCTCCGGGCTCAGCGGTTGGACGGGGTTCCGCATCGTCATCCTTCCGCAGGCGCTCAGAATCTCCACGCCCCCTTTGGCCGGCCTTGCCGTCCTGGTCTTCCAAGGCAGCGCACTGGCCTTTGTCATCGCGGTGCCGGAACTGATGTCAAAAGCATTCGAAATCGGATCCATCACGTTCGAATACCTCAGCGTCTACACCCTTACCGCAGTGGTCTACGGATCCTTGACCCTGATCTTCCTGGGCCTGGTCCGGCTACTGGAACTGCGCCTGGGACGCCACCTGCTACGCAACTAATCCCGTTCCACATCCTTGGGGAACCTCCCCGACAACCCCAGCAAAGAAAGAGAAACCAATGTCACGAATTCCCCGCCCCCTCGTGCGCGCGCTTTCCGCCGGCACCGTCGCCGGCATGCTCGCCATGTCCCTCGCCGCTTGCGGCGGCAGCGAGGCAGCCAGCAGCTCCGACTGCACCCCCGCCCACGCGGACCTCAAGACCATCACCCAAGGTGAGCTCACGGTGGCCAGCTACGACTACGCACCCGCTACCATCCTGAGCGGGGAAAACGTCACCGGTATGGAAGGTGACCTGATCGCCGAGATCGCCAAACTCGAATGCCTCAAGGTCACCGTCAGCACCTCAGGAGGTGCCGGAGCTGTCATCCCGTCCGTACAATCCAAACGCGTCGACATCGGCTCGGGAAACTGGCTGCGGACCAAGGAACGGACCAAGATCGTCTACATGAGCACGCCACTGTGGAGCGATCCGCAGGCCATCGTCTCCAAAACCGGCCTCACAAGCGACGACCTGGAGGGCAAGATGATCGGCTCCGTCGCAGGCAACCTCTGGAACGACAGCATGTCCAAATGGCTCGGAGATAAGTTCAAGATCTACCAGGATGACGAGTCCATCTACTCAGATCTCAAAGCAGGCCGCATCGACGCCCTGGTGGCATCTTCAGCATCTGCAAAATACCGTTTCAAGGATGCCCCCATTGAGGGAGCAACGGTTGTGGACGTGAAGCCCAACGCGAATGTCCCGCAGTTCGCGTCGGTGGGCCAAGTTATGTTGCCCTCGGCACTCGACAATGACACCCTTGGCAAGGCGCTGGATGAGGACATCAAGAAGCTCCGCGAAAACGGGACCATCAAAACAATCCTTGAGAAGTACGGGATCGACCCCTCCGTAGGCGAGCCGGGCGCACCCAGCGAACTCTAACTACATCGCACAGCACCTTGGGCGGCGTCGGGTATTCAACCCGGCGTCGCCCCTTCTGGTCGTCCCGGAGATTCATGGCGGACCCGGTCTGCTCAAACCTTGGCCGGGCCCGCGTCGGGCATTATGGGCTTGGAGGCGGCTGCGTTTCGACTTACGCGCCCGTCCACGCGCCGGCCCTGACGACCAACACCTACACCATGAAGAAATAGGGCCAATTGG
Organism: Paenarthrobacter sp. TYUT067; assembly: GCF_023656375.1. Taxonomy (NCBI): domain Bacteria; kingdom Bacillati; phylum Actinomycetota; class Actinomycetes; order Micrococcales; family Micrococcaceae; genus Paenarthrobacter; species Paenarthrobacter sp. TYUT067. Next base: position 135,864 of record NZ_JAMOIT010000012.1, on the reverse strand, counting down.
ACTTAACCGGCTTCTCCCCGCCCGAATGGCTGACACATCCATGGCAACAACCCTGACGGGAAATCCGAGCTCGAGCGCGCAGAGGATGATCACCGCCAAAGGCCATCCAATGTGGACCCAGCCACCTGTCCAGGACATCGTCAGCCCAACCACAAGGCACTAAAACACGCCCCCACGAGCCTAATAGTCTGAGTTGTCCCTTGTTCCGGGTTCAACGAAAGCCTTGGCGATGGGCAGTGGTCCCGTGGGATCAGGGACACCTGGCATTCGACGCACGGTGCGTAGGCGGATGAGTGCGACGGCCGAGATGAGAAACCACGCAATATTCGCGACAACGGACGGCCAAGCCTCGTGGAAGGCGCCGTTGATGATGAATGCGCAAGCCCCTAGAAGGTTTGCGGTCTGAAAGGCCCTACCGGCCTTCAGCCAGCCCATGGACACGGACAGGAAGGCGCCAAGTATCGCTGCCGCGCCTGCCCAGCCGGCTGCTTCGAACAGCAATTCCATTGTTTCCTCTTGGTTGGGACGACTATTGCAAGTCCGAGTTGGTTACTTTGTAGTGGAATCCGGTGCGCTCCTCGGAAGCCCAGACCTCGTAGAACTCAGCCTTTTCGAAGAGCCTCCGGCCCTGGGTCAAGGTTTGGAGCCACAAGATGGTTCCGTCGTCCGTCACGGCATCGACGTATCCCCGGCACACCGAATGCCCCTGTTGCCTTAGTTCCACGCTGGTTCCGGTGAGGAGGGTCCAGTCGCTGATGCGCCGCTGATCCATGGTTGGGCGTCCTATCTGATCGATTGCAGAAAGCGGCCGCACACCCTGGCAAGGGTGCACGGCCGCTTCGTGGGAACAGGCTGTTTTCAGCCCCGGTTGTACATGACGTGCTTGGTCCTGGAGAAGTCCTCCAGGGCGTAGATGGACAGATCCCGACCGTAGCCGGAGCCCTTGAACCCACCCCACGGAACCTCATTGGCAATCACCAGGTGGGAGTTGACCCAAACGGTACCGAAATCGAGGCGACGCGGAACGGTCAGGGAGCGGGACGCGTTGTTGGTCCACACCGATGCCGCCAGGCCGTAGACGGTCTCGTTGGCGCGCGTAATGGCTTCCTCGTCGGTGCTGAAGGTCTCCACGGACACCACCGGCCCGAAGATCTCGGTGTACGTGATCGGAGCACCCGCCGGGACATCAGTCACCACGGTCGGTTCGATGAAGTACCCCGGTCCTTCGAGGGCATGGCCGCCGATTGCGATGGTGTGGCCTTCCTTGCGGACGTCCTCCAGTGCTTCCAGGACCCGGTCGTAGTGGGCTTTGGAGATCATGGAACCGATTTCGACGTCGTCTCCCGCGCCTGGGGCGCCAACGGAAATCTCACTAATTTCCCGGACCAGGATTTCGATGAACTTTTCTGCCACGGATTCGTGGACGAGCACCCGGCACGCTGAGCCGCATTCCTGTCCGCCGTTCCAGAAGCCCGCGGAGCGGACACCCTTCGCGGCCTCTTCAAGGTCGGCGTCGTCGAAAACCACCACAGGGGCCTTGCCGCCGAGTTCCAGGTGTACGCGCTTCACGGTGGACGCCGCGTTCGCGGCAACCTTCTGCCCGCTGCCGACGCTTCCCGTAATGGCAACGAGGTCCACACCCGGGTGTTCGGACAGCCGGTTTCCCACCACCCTGCCGGGCCCGGTAACAATATTTACGACGCCGGCAGGAACCTCGCGTGCGATGAGCTCGGCGAGCTTCAACGTAGTCAGCGGCGTCTGCTCCGAGGGCTTCAGGACCAGGGTGTTGCCGGCGGCGAGGATAGGCGCGATCTTCCATACGGCCATCAGCAGCGGGTAGTTCCACGGCGTGATCACACCCACCACCCCTACCGGCTCGCGGAAGACAACAGAGGTGTGGTTGTCCGCGTAATCTCCTGCGCCGAGGGCGGTGAAGGCGCGGGCAGCACCGGCGGAGAACCGGAAGGTGTCGATGGCGCTGGAGATGTCGTCTTCGGCCACGGCGGACGGCTTGCCGGTGTTGGCCGCTTCCAGGTTCTCCAGGATCTCACGGTTGGCCTCGACGATGTCCGCGATACGCAGCAGGACGGCGGAACGATCCTTGGGCGTCTTTGCCGCCCACTCCGCCCTGGCCGCAACGGCAGCTGCCACGGCGGCGTCGACATCTTCAAGGGAGCCGACCGGCACCTGGGTGATGACTTCTTCGGTAGCTGGATTGACGACGTCGACTGTTGCGTCCGAGGTGGAGGCGATGAATTCGCCGCCGATGAACTGGCCGAAGGGCGGAAGTGCCGGTGCCGGGAGGGTGCCCTCCCTGCGGACGCTGAACCGGGACGTTTCCGGCAAGGACGTTTCTGTGGTGGTCATGGCGTGCTCATTTCCTTTGCTTGGTGGCTATTTGGCAGCTGCGGCGGCGGCGGACTTTTCGTTCTGGTGCTCCCAGAAGTCGGCGCCTTCAATGCCCAATGCTTTTGGATCGAAGGTGGGATCGAGGCCGAGCTTCCGTTGCCGCTCGTAGTCCAGGTAGATCTTGCGGACCAGCGGGAACAGGAATACCAGGCAGATGAGATTGACCCAGGCGATGAGCCCCAGCCCGATGTCCCCGGCGGCCCACATGAGTTTTGCGTTGACGATGGATCCGACGAACACGATTGCCAGGGTCCCGATCTTCAGGACGTTCTTCCAGCCGTTTCCGGTCCGTCCATCCAGCAGGTACAGCAGGTTGGAGTTGGCCACGTAGAAGTACGCCAGAAGACATGTGAAGCCGAAGAGCAAAACCGCGACGGCGACGAAGCCTGCACCCCAGCCCGGGAGCATCGTGTCGATTGCTTCCTGGACCCAGTTGGCGCCAACGGGAACACCCGGGATGTTGTTGACGAGGAATCCGCCGGAGCCGTCGGAGACGTTGTACTTACCCGAGACCACCATCATGAGGCCGGTGGCCATGCAGATGAGCAGCACGTCGATGTAGATGCTGAACGTCTGGACCAGGCCCTGCTTTCCGGGGTGGGACGTGCGGGCGGCGGCAGCGGCGAAGGTCGCTTCACCCAAGCCGTTGGAGGAAGCGAAGACTGCGCGTCGAACACCCCAAGCCACGGCGGCACCGGCGATGCCACCCAGCACAGGATGAATGCCTACGGCCGACTGGAAGATCAGGACAACAGCCTCGGGAACCTTGTCCACGTTGATGGCGATGACGGCCAAGGCCAACAAGAGGTAACCGATGGCCAGAACGGGAACGAGTCCCTGCGTGACCTTGACCACGCGGGTGGTACCGCCAATGATCACCAACCCGATCAACACGGTGACAAGGATGGCGGGGGCCCAGCTTGGCAGGCTGAACGCCTTCTCCGCGCTGGCGGCGATGGTGTTCACCTGGAGACCAGGGAAGACGAACCCGTAGCCAATCACGCCCAGGACAGCGACGATAGCGCCCACCTTGGGAAGCTTCAGCCCGTACTTGATGTAGTACGGCATGCCACCAATGTCCTCATTGGCCTTCTTGCGGTCCTCATCGAGGACCTGGCGCTTGAAGGCCTGCGACAGGGTGGCTTCCGCGTACCCCACAGTGCATCCGACCAGACCTGTGACGGCCATCCACACCAACGCTCCGGGCCCGCCGGCGCTCACGGCGGTAGCAACACCGGCGATGCTGCCCACGCCCACGCGGCTGGCCAGTGCCAGAACCAAGGCCTGGAATGAGGACAAGCCCCCGTCTCCGTCCTGGGTCTCCTTGAGTTGGCGCAGCATGTCCGGAATTCGCCGGAACTGGATACCCTTGGTGGCCACCGAATAGGCGATACCCAGTCCAAGGACAACGTAGGCCATGGGCGCCCAGACAGCGTCCGAGACGCTGGACAGGAACTCCGCAAAATCGAAGTCACCCATGGATTAGCCGATGTTCTGTTTGAGCGATGACAGCTTGCCCAGCGCCCGCTCAACTTTGGCGAGATCATCGGCGTCGAGCCCTGCAGTTGGCCGCCGCGGCAATCCGGCCGGAAGGCCGGTCAACGTGAGGCCGGTCTTGACCGCCGGAATGAATGGCACGGTCAGCAGCGCATCGATCACAGGGTAGACGGCGTTCCAGAGTTCGCGGGCACCGGCAAGGTCACCTTCCGCGATCCGCTTGGTGACAGCCACGATCTCGTCAGGAACAACGTTCGCGGTGCCGGCCATAACACCTGCTGCACCCTCTGCGAGTGCGCTGTAGAGGTAGGCATCCCAACCGATGAAGGTGCCGATGACGTCGCTGTGGTGATGGATAAGCTGCAGCGCCTGCTCCCAGTTGGCGCTGGAGTCCTTGATGTAGAGGATGTTCTCCACTTCCTCGGCCAGGGCACGCACGGTTGCGGGGTCCAGGTTCACGCCGGTGACGGGCGGGATGTTGTAGAGCATCACGGGGATGGTGACCGAGCGGGCCACGTCCTTGATGTACGTGACGGTTTCTTCCAAGGACAGCGGCTCGTAGTACGGCGTGATGAGCATCAGCACGTCTGCGCCCAGTTGCTCGGCGGCCTTGGAGAGACGGATGGCTTCTGCGGTGGAGGTGGCGCCGGTGTTCGCGATGACCGGGACCCTGCCGTTCGTGTGCTCAATGACGGTCTTGATCAGCAGCAGGCGCTCTTCAGAGGAAAGCGCGCCAACCTCGCCGGTGGAGCCTGCGGCGACGACGCCGTCGACGCCGGCGTCAATGGAGCGGTCGACGATCTGGCGCAGGGTTTCGACGTCGATGGTCTCGTCTTGGTTGAACGGGGTGGAGAGAGCGGTGAGTACGCCGCGGAGTTCCTTGGACATTGAATGTTCCTCTTTCAATAGGGGTAGCTGTAGCGCTAAGAGTTGTGGGATCAGGCGACGGCCGACAGGCCGGACTTGGGGGATGCCTGGCGGTGGGTGGCCAGGACGCTGGCTGCTTCCTGGGCTGCTGAGAAGCCGGTGGTGATGGAGCTTTCCGTGTACAGCGTGCCTAGGTAGTCGCCTGCCAGGAAGACACGGTTGGTGCCGCGCATGAGCGTGGACTGGATCTTGGCCCGGCCCGGGAAGCAGTACGGGGAAGCGACCTTCCAGCGGTCCGTCTGCGCTTCCACCACACTGTCCGCGAAGCCATGGCCCAGCACTTGGTCAAGGTCCGCAAGGTGGGTCTGGATGACTTCCTCGTCGCTCTTGTCCAGCAATGCCTTGCCCAGGCTGGCCGGGGAGAACGTCATGAAGCTGCCGCCGGGTTTGCGGACGGATTCGGTGCCGCGCACAATGCTCGCTTGGTTCAAGGCGATGGCGAAGGAGCGCTTGGGCGCTGCGATGGCGTAGATATCATCCCAGGGACGTGCCGAGGTTTCGTTGGTCAGGAAGGCTGTACTGACGTGCGGTCCATATTTGATCTGGCTGAGTGCGCCGCGGAGTTCCTCGGGAAGATCCACGCCCACCTTGTGGGAAACATCCGCGGTAGTGGCGAGCACCACCGTGCGAGCTTCCACTTCCAGCTCCTTGCCGCCCTGGGTGTAACGGACCAACACCGAGTCCTTCTTGTGCACCACTTCGTTGACGGTGGCGCCAAGTTGGACCCGCTCACCCAACGAAACCGCAATGGACTCCGTCAGGGTGGACGGTCCACCAACGATGCCTTGGCTCAAGCCCTGACCGATCCCCAGCACCAAGCTGAAGTAGCCGATGCCGGCCCCGGCCGAGATCTCATCCATGTCCCCCGCCGAACGGGTAACCGTCGTCTTGAAGAGGGCGGCCGCGTCTTCGGAAAGGTCACCAATGAAATCCTGAAACGACTTGCTGTTCTCGAAATCGTAGATGCGCTGCTGACGCATGGCGCCTGATTCGCCTGCACGCTTGCGAACGACGCCGGTGTACTTGGCCACTCCGCTGACAACCTTGATTCCCGCTTTCAAGGTGTCAATCCGCGAGGACAAGGACATCGGAATACGGAAGGGGTAAGTGGCGATGTGTCCCTCGCGAATGAACTTCCCGTTCATGGACAATGCCTGCAGCGATCCCGGAATCTGGACCGCACTAACACCCACCTCACTCAGCAAAGAGTCCGTGGAGGAACCGGCACCCGCGAAGACGTGTCCGCCCCAGTTCAACCAGTAGTTGCCGCGCCGTTCAGAACGGATTCGCCCACCCACACGGTGTTCGGATTCGAGCACCAGAGTGTCCCAATGCCGCAAGCGCCATGCTGCTGAGAGTCCTGCGAGGCCACCGCCGACAATTACTACGTCTTTCATGGGATTGAACTTTCTTCTTCGAGGATCGCGGTACGCGGACCCGCATGCTGTCTTCGTCGGCAGCTGGAGAACGCTTATGTCACGTCTGTTTTATGAGGTGCATTCCAGGGGCTTGTGTGCCTGGTCACAACTAAAAGATACATCATTGTATGATTAATGCAATAGGTCTTTTGGGTAAAAAAATCCCGTCCGGCAGAATCTGCCGGACGGGATGCATGTCGTGACAAGGTCAGGCCCTCAACGTGATGAGCCTCCAAGGTAACCGTGCGGGACTCGTCGAGGAGACATCGACGGAGCGGTCCACCTGCTTGAGGTCTTCCTCCACAAAGAGGGTGCCCGATGCTATGCGGGCGTTATTCGACGCGATGACCCGGCCCGTAGGGCCAAGCAGGACCACGGTAGGATCCTGGAGTTGCAAGGCCCGAAGGAACACGCCCTCGAGCTTGGCGAGCGTCAGATCACACCCAAGGACGTGGGTTCCTTGCGGTGTAGGAGCAGGAACACACAGCGTGATGATATTGACGTTAATGCCGCCAATGTCCACGTAAGGTCCCACGGCGACAGGACTTCCCTTGGCAGAAGTCGTCGCAAACCATTCGCGGGTTGTGTAGTCGTAGTAATTCAGGGATTCGGGGTTGAGGTCGTGCGTGACCCAGCGCGGCTCTCCCCCAGTCTGCGCACCCCTCCACCATTCCAGCCACAGAGGTGCTTCGGGAAGACTGCCGGGTGCGTAGGCTATGCCGGCCCCGACAATCAGTGCCGAGTGCCGATTGATGAAGGTGGCCAAGTCCCTCTTCAGGAAAGCGTAGGCACTTCGCCGGGGCGCATCCTGGGCCTGCGTCGCCACGGCTGAAACAGTGGCCGCGATCTTCTCCAGATCGTCAAAAACACCGCCGACATTAGAGGAGATGGCTTCGGCTGTTCGCTCAAGAGCCCTATCTGTTGCTGCCAAGTCACGCATTTTCGTCGGACTCCATCGTCAATCTGAGGTGCTGTGCTATCAGGTACTCGGTCTCGGTACGGGAATGCAGCTCAGCTGCGGCCGAGGCGGCATCGGCGTCACGGGCCCGGATTGCCTCGAGAATAGCCGTGTGCTGCCCCTCGAGAACATCTTGGCTGTCGGCCTGCGCCGGATGGCTCCACCAGAGCGTCATCAACTCGGCTTCGAGCTGCAAGGAGGCCGACGTGAGACGGCTCGACTGCGCGGCAACACTCACCGCAACGTGAAAGCGGCTATCTACCCGTCTCCTGGCGCGCTCATCTTTCGTGTCCCGATGCCGTTGAACCAGGTCTTCGAGGTGGGCAACGTTCTGGGCGTCCGCTCGACTAGCCGCCAGCCGGGCGGACATGGAGGAGATTGCAGCACCCAGGTCACCCAAGTCACGCAGTGATTCCGTGCTGGCATCTCGCAATTTCCGCTGGAGCTGGGAGTCCGTCAGATCGATCTGGCCTCTAATGACACTGCCACCGCTCCGGCCCCTGCTGGTTTCGATCAGGCCTTTTGTGCGCAATGCAGCGAGGGATTGGCGGAGGGTGATGGGAGAAATGCCCAGCTCTGCCGCCAGGACCGATTCAGTGGGGAGCCTGTCACCTTCCGTCAGAATGCCCATCAGGATGGCCGTTTCGATCTGGTAGGAGACCTGATCCGCCCGGCCCAGGCCTTCGGGCTCACTCCCGCGCAACAAGAGCAGAAGATCCAAGGCGCGGGTTGAGAGTGCCGTACTCTCCATGGCAAACCCTCCTGTGATCGGTCCTGCGCGCACGAAGGACCTCCATACGCTATTTCCTTGAATCTTTACATATTTAGGAGGCGTTGGTAACAGGTATCGCGGCGCGCCCCAGCACGCACTGCCAAAAAATTCGTCCGTGGAGAGGACTTCATAACGCTGGGCATGAGGCGGACCATGGGTTGTGTACGCCGTCGTCAGGAGCTCCCAGTGTCAACCATGGATAATCCAGCGGCCCATCACATTGATGTCTCGCCCGCAAGCAAGCAACGCTTCATGGTCAGAATGGTCACCGTCCTTATCGGAGGCATGGTCTTGGACGGCTACGTCCTCGGCATCATTGGACCGGTGTCAGAGCGGATGGCCGATGACCTCCAGCTCGATGCGTTCTGGCAGGGGCTGATAGCTGCGGCAGCGCTGATCGGCATCCTGATCGGTTCTCCGCTCGGTGGCTTTGCCTCCGACAAGTGGGGCCGAAAGCCCATCTTCATGTTCGATATCGGGCTGTTCGCGATCGCCTCGGGAATGCAGTTCTTCGTCGACTCCGCCGCGCTGCTCATCGTGGTGCGATTATTGATGGGCATCGCCATTGGCACAGAGTACGCGGTCGGGTGGCCGATGATGGCGGAATTCTCGCCCACCCACCTACGGGGCAGGCTGATGGCCGCCATGGGCATCGCCTGGTACGCCGGATTCATGATCGCGTTCCTGATCGGGCACCTCCTCAATGAGTACACAGACCTGAGCTGGCACTTCATTCTTGGCACCAGCACCTTCATCGCGATCGCCATCTTCCTGGGCCGCCTTGGAATGCCGGAATCTCCCCGCTGGTTGTGGAGCGTCGGCCGCACGGACGAGGCCCGCGCACTTGCCGCAAAGTACCTGCCGGACGATGCCCTTGACGACGTCCAGCATGAGGACGTTCGCAAAGGCAGATTCGGGATGCTGTTCTCCAAGCAGTACTGGCGCTCTACCCTTTTCATTTCGGGTTTTTGGTTCTGCGCCGTGACACCCTACTTCGCTATCGCCACCTTCGCGGACAGCGTCCTGGAACAGTACGGCCTGGCCGGCGGTCTAGCTGGCGGCGTCGGGCTCTCCGCGATCGCCCTCGCCGGAGTCATCGTCACTTTCCTGCTCATCGAAAAAGTAGGCCGCCGCACGCTGACCGTCCCTCCCCAATGGCTCTGCACTGCAGTCCTCGCAATCATTGGGCTTTGGGCTGGCGCCCCCGCTATCGCCGTGCTCATCCTCTTCCTGGTCTTCTCCTTTTTCAACGCCGGATACAACACGCTGACGAACGTCTACCCAGGCGAAGTCCTCCCGACAGAAATCCGGGGAATCGGAACCGGGTTCGCGGCTGCCGTCAGTCGCGTTGGCGCAGGCATCGGGATCTTCCTCCTGCCCATGTCCATGGAATCACTGGGGGCAGGACCCACCATGCTGATCGCCTCCGCCGTCGCCCTTGCAGGCGCTGCACTCTCCCAATGGCTCGCCCCCGAAACCAAGGGAAAAACACTCACCGAAGCAGCCGCCGGGTACGCCCACTAAGTCTCGGAATCCGAGAGCGCGGACACACAATTCACTCACGAGGGAAGTCCGCCCCAGAGACCCTAGTGATCGTTAAGAGGACTCAAGGATGCCCGGTAATGAAAGCCGGTCTGCTCCTCCTGAGCCCACGCTTCATAGAACTCCGCCTTCTCGTAAATTCTTCGCTTGTCAGCCGGCGCAACGAGCCAGAGGATGGCTCCGTCATCGGTGACAGCATCCACGTGGCCAGAGCATACCGGCCGCCCTTGTTGACGTAGTTCGATGCGAGCCCCCACCAAAGTGGTCCAGTCGCTGATACGCCTAAGTTCCATGGGTGCCCCTCACGAGTTCATAGGTACTAGCGGACGTAGTCCGCTCCGGTGATATCTATCGTGGCGCCGGTGGCGTGGCGGGAACGGCCCGATGCCAGAAAAGTGATCACCTCGGCCACGTCCTGCGGCGGTGTGACTTCCCCTAGCGGCAGTCCTGCGAGCACTGAAGGATCTTCGGCGAGGTCCCCCGCGATGTCCGTGGCCACCCACCCCGGTGCGATGGCGTAGGCCAGGATGTTCTCTTTGCCGAAGCCGCGGGCAATGCCCTTGGTCAGCGCAAGCAGGCCGCCCTTCGCCGCACCGTAGGCGAGGTGATCGGCGTCGTCCCCTCGGTGCGCCGAGCGGCTGGTGACATTGACGATGATGCCGCCGCCCCGCCGTCGGAACCCCAAGATTGCCTCCCGGCAGAGGTCAGCCGGCGCCAGCAAGTTAAGTTCGTAGTTCGCCTCCCAGCCCAGTTGCCACGCGTCCGAGTCGTCAATGTCCGATGCCAGCCAGGCGCCGGCGTTGTTGACGAGAACGTCGATGCCGGAACGCCAGTCAGCGGCTTCCGCCCAGATTCTGGCACGCTCGGCAGGGTCAAGCAGGTTGCCCTGAACGAGGTTGACGCGTTGGCCGAGTCGGTCGGCGGTTGCCTGCGCGGAGTCTTTGTTGTTGGCGTAGTGCAGGACAACGTGGGCTCCTTCACGATGCATCGTCTCAACGGTTGCCCGGCCGATTCCGCGGGAACCGCCGGTGACTAAAACTGTCTTGCCCTCCAGCATTCCGGCGCTCATGCCACTGCCTGGGCGCCAGTAATCTCGACAACGGATCCGCAAATGTACGGCGCCTCATCGGAAGCCAGGAATGCAACGAGCGCAGCGATCTCCTCGGGCTTGCCGATGCGCCCGAACGGAACCAGCGCGTCCAGGTCAGCCACGGTCCGCCCGTTCCGGGCGAGTCCTGCTTCCAGCATTGGCGTGTGGACTTCGCCGGGTGCCACGGCATTGACGCGGACCCTGTGTGGCGCGTAGTCCCGTGCCAGGTTCTGCGTAAACGAGACCACAGCGGCCTTGGACACGTTGTACGCGATATGACCTGGTGCCGGGTACATGCCCCATTGCGAAGCGGTGTTCACGATCGCGCCGCCGCCTGCCTCGATCATGTGCGGCAGGACAGCTCGGCACAGGTGGAACAACGAGTCCACGTTCACCGCGAAGGACAAGTCCCAATCATCTTGACTGAGCGACAACAGGTCTCCACGGCGATTGATGCCCGCATTGTTGACCAGCACGTCCAGGCGGCCGTAAGTCGCTATGACGCGTTCCACGGCGGCTTCGGCCGCTGCAGAGTCGAGGAGGTCAAACACCAATGCTTCTGCGCTGAAACCCTCGGCGATCAGGTGCGCAGCAACCTGTTTCGCCGCCGTTTCATTGGCATCTGCCACAAAAACGTGCGCACCCTCTGCGGCCAATCGTCTGCTGATCGCCGAACCGATACCTCCAGCTGCTCCAGTGACCAGCGCAGACTTGCCTTCGAAGCGTCGGGTAAGTCCCGTCGTCGCCATGTAGCTATGCCTCCCGTGAAAAAATAGTGCGGTGCCACGGCTTGGCGGCAACACCGGTGAGATCAAACATGACGTGCTTGACCACGGTGTACTCGTCGAAGGAGTAGGTGGACATGTCCTTGCCGAAGCCGGACTCCTTGAAACCACCGTGGGGCATTTCGCTGATGATCGGGATGTGGTCGTTGACCCAGACGCAGCCGGAGCGAATTTCACGGGTGGCGCGGAGGGCGCGGTACACGTCCTTGGTCCATGCGGACGCAGCGAGGCCGTACGGGGTGTCGTTGGCCAGTTCGATCGCTTCGTCGTCGGTGTCGAAAGGGGTGACGGCGAGTACCGGGCCGAAGACTTCGTCGCGGAAGATTTCGCTGTCCGGGGTTGCGTCGGCCACCAAGGTGGGGCGGTAGTAGGAGCCGGCGGCAAGATCGCCGTCTTCACTGGAAGGTATGCCGCCGCCGATGACACGGGCGTAGCCGCGGGCCCGTTCCACCATCTCCGCCACCTTGTCCCTGTGGGTTTCGGAGACGAGGGGCCCCAGATCCGTGGTGGGATCGTCGGTGGGGCCAAGCTTTACCTGGGCGTAGAGGTCCGCGACGCCGGTGATGAACTTCTCGTACAGCGAGCGGTGCACGATCGCGCGGGTCGCGGCGGTGCAGTCCTGTCCTGTGTTGATCAGCGAACCGGCGACGGCGCCGTGAATCGCGGCTTGCAGGTCGGCATCGTCGAACACCACGAACGGTGCCTTGCCGCCGAGTTCCAAGTGGACGCGCTTGGCAGTGGTGGCGGCGGCGTCGAGGACCGTGCGGCCCACACCGGTGGAACCGGTGAAGGAAAGCATGTCCACGTCAGGGTGGCGGAGCAGTTCGGCGCCCACGGTGGAACCACGGCCGGTAATGACGTTCACGACGCCGGCCGGCAGTCCCGCTTCGGTCGCCACCTCGGCGAATAGCAGCGACGTCAACGGCGTGATCTCCGCCGGTTTGAGGACGATCGTGTTGCCGGCAGCGATGGCGGGCAGGATTTTCCAGGCAGCCATCTGGAGCGGGTAGTTCCACGGTGAGATGGAGCCGATGACGCCTATTGCTTCGCGGCGGATGGATGAGGTGTGGTCTGCCGAGTACTCCCCCGTTGCCTTGCCTTCAAGGTTCCGGGCGGCGCCGGCGAAGAACGCGATGTTGTCGATAGTGCCGGGAACGTCGAATTCGCGGGTCAGACGGATGGGTTTGCCTGCCTGGCGGGATTCGAGCTGCGCGAATTGCTCGGCGCGCTCTTCCATGAGCGCGGCGAACTTGGTCAGCACTGCGGAGCGCTCGGCCGGAGTGGCCCGGGACCACGCCGGGAACGCTTCGCGGGCGGCCTGGACGGCCAGCTTGACGTCGTCGCTGCCTGCCAGGGTGATGGTGTCCACCATGGTCCCGTTGGATGGATCGATGACATCAACTGTTTCACCGGTGCTGCCTTCGATGAGCTTGCCGTTAATGAACTGGCTCACAACTCCTGCTTTCTGTGGTTTTTGGGTGCGCGAGATGGCAGATAATGGCAATGCCGTCGCGCGGAGAGGTAGGTTAGGCGCCGGGCGCCCAGATGTCCCCGACTGTGTAGCCGGACGGGAAGGGGTCGGTGGGATCGAGCAGCCACTGACTCCGGCCCGTCACCCAGCCACGGCCGGTGATGGTCGGGAGGACCGCTTCCCGTGAGCCGACCGTCGTCGTCCCTGTCAGGCGACCGATGAATTCGCTGCCGATGATGCTGTGGTGGGAGAAGTCCTCACCAATGGCCAGTTGGCCGCGTGAGTGCAGTGCCGCCATCCGCGCGCTGGTTCCGGTTCCGCAGGGCGAGCGGTCCAATGCGCCGGTCCAGGTGCTGGGATCGTCCGCCACCAGCTTGCCGTTCGAGAGGACAACGGTGTTGCGGTCTTGCCGTCCTGGCACACGGTCGCCAGAGTGAAGCATGATCAGGTTGACGCCGGAGATCGCAGGGTTGTCCGGGTGGGTGACGTGGATTTGCTCCAGGGCAGCCAGCTTAATGAGTGCTCCGGCGCGGGCGAGTTCCTTGCCGTTGTCAGGGCTCAACTCGAGGCCGAGGTCCGCTACCCTGGCTTGGGCGAAGAACTGCCCGCCGAACACGACGTCGACAGGAACCGTCCCTAGCTCCGGTACCTGCAGCGGGAAGTCGAGTTCGACGACGAACGCCGGCACGTTCACCACGGTCACCGAGAGGACCTTGCCGTTTTCTACGCGGGCCACCGCCGTTACGACACCCACTGCGGTGTCGATGGTGACCGTCGTTTCCGGGCCGCGCACGGGGACGATGCCCTCTTCCAATACGGCCGTGACGGCGCAGATGGTGTTGGAGCCGGACATCGGAGTGAATCCGCCCTGCTCCAGGACCACGATGCCGAAATCGGAGCCCTCGTTGACCGGCGGTAGGAGAATTACCGAGCACAGGCCAGGGTAGCCGCGCGGCTCGTGAAGCATGAGCCGACGCAGCCAGTCAAGGTTTTCCTTGCAGTACTGCAGACGCTCCGCCATGGTCTCACCGTGGACGAGGCCGGCGGCGGAGGTCAGGATCCGCCCCGGCTCGCCCTCTGCGTGCACCTCGATGGCGTCGAGGGCGAGCGGGGCGGCGCTCATGCTGCTACTGCCGGGAGAACGCCGGCGGCGCGCAGGATCCCGGCGAAGCGTTCACGCTCTTCGGCGGGCAGGGGCTGGATGGGCAGACGGGCCGGACCAACGGGTTCGCCAATGAGTTCCAATCCGGCCTTAATGCCCGCCACGTAGTTCACAGACTCAAGGAAATCGCTGATGGCCCAGAGGTGCTTCCACAGTTCGCGGGCGCGGACCAGGTCCTTCTCCTCGGCAAGGGCGTTCCAGAATTCGACGGCGAGTTCCGGAACTACGCCTGCGGTGCCCCAGACGGAGGCCTCGGCGCCGGAGGCGATGCCGAAGAAGGTGAGGGTGTCCCAGCCGTTGAAGGCCTTGATGCGGTCGGTGCGGGCCGCGAGGAGCTCGGCCAGGCCCACGGCGTCATCGGAGGTGTTCTTGATGTAGTCCACGCCGTCAATGTTGCCCAACTCGGCGAGTTCAGCTGCGGTGAGCTGGATGCCGGTGGCACCGGGAACGTTGTAGTAGACGATCGGGATGCTGATTGATTCTGCCACCGCGCTGAGGAAAACCTTCAAGGTGTTCAGGTCCAGGGGATCGTAGAACGGCGGGACCAGCATGATGGCGTCCGCGCCAACCGTTTCCGCGTGCTGTGCAAGGTCGATGGCACCCTGGGTGGACAGGGCACCGACGCCGGCTACTACGGGGATGCGGCCGTCCGCGCCCTTGACGTAAAGCTCGATGACGCGGCGGTATTCGTCGGCGGAGAGTGTGGTGAATTCTCCAGTGGTTCCCGTGGGCACGATGCCGTGAATGCCGGCTGAGATCAGTCGCTCGACCTGACGCTGCAGTGCCGGTTCGTCGAGAGCGCTGCCGTCCTCCGTAAACGGGGTCGTGACTGCTGCGAGGATGCCCCGGAGGTCCTTGGTGGTGTGAGACATGTTCTATAAGTCCTTTTCTGGGGATTGAGTATTTCGGCCGCCTGGATGCGGCGCGTGAATGTGGGTGAGGTGCTACAGGGCCGAAACGGGTTGTTGCCGTTGGACGCCCCGAAACCGATCGGCCCTGAAGGGCTGAAGGGTGGACGCCGCGCGGCCTTTCAGGATCAGATCAGTGAGGGCAGAAGCGGTGCCGGGTGCCAGAGTGATGCCCATCATTCCGTGGCCCGTGGACACGAAGGTGTTCTGAAGCTGTCCGAGGTGGCCGATGACCGGAAGTCCGTCCGGCGTCATCGGCCGCATTCCGGCCATGGGTGCCGGCTTTGTTGAGGGCGGTTCCCAATTGCGGAAGTACTTTGCAGGGGCCCGAAGTATCGCATCGACGCGGACTTGGTTGATCTTCTCGTCGAGTCCGCCGAACTCCATGGTGCCCGCCAGGCGCAGGCGCTCATTGAAGGGGGTCACAGCCACCTTCGCGTCCCAGAGATTAACTGCGCTGCGCAGGCCCAGTGCGGGAACCTCGACGCTGTAGCCCTTGCCCGGACGAACAGGGAGTGCCACCCCGAACTGCTTGGACAGGTTCCCGCTCCAGGCGCCGGCAGCAAGGACGAAGTTGTCAGCGGTGTACCGGTTCCCGCCGCTTTGCACGGCGGTCACCCGGTCCCCGTTTCGCTCAACCGTATCGATCGGCGAGTTCTCGACGATCTTCACGCCCATCGCCAGCAGACGATGGTACAAGGCGGTCGCCATGGCTCCCGGATCAAGATGGCGCTCCTGCGGGAAATAGATCCCGCCGAGGACTCCGTCGGTGAGCAGGGGCTCCTGCTCGTGGACTGCGTCCCGGTCCAGCACCTTTGGCTGACGTCCGTACTGGGAAGCCAGGTCCAGGTTGTCGATGTGGTGGTCGAAGTTATCCTTCTCCATGAATGCCATGAGCAGGCCGTCGGTGTGCAACTCGAAGTCCATGCCATCGGCCCGGTATTCATCAAAGATCCCGAGGGTATCGGCCGCAAGGCGGAGATGACCCTCAAAGCCGGCCCGTTGGTCGCGGGCGTTGGACTTGCGCCACATGCCAAACATGAACTTCAGGAAGTCCGGCTGGAGTGACGGTTTGATGTAGAGCGGACTGTCCGGTCGCAGCATCCACTTCATGGACTTGAGGACGACGCCGGGGCCAGGCACGGGTGCTGATTCCGCCGGACAGATCCAGCCTGCGTTGACCTTCGAAGCGCCTAAGCCCGTGGCCCGGGCGTCGATGACGGTGACGGTCTCGCCTTCGCGGGCCAGGTGGTAGGCCTGCGTCAGGCCGATGACGCCTCCCCCAATCACTACGGTGTGCACTGTGTTTCCTTTCGTGGTGACTCGTCCGATTCTGCGAGGCCGTGCGGCTTAGAACCGGACCGCGTCAACGAACTTCTTCAGGTCGGGGTTATCGCAGTTGTCGAAGGCTTCCTCGGGGGTTGCGTTGACGGCGATCTCACCGTTGTGGAAGAACACCAGACGGTCAGCAGCTTTCGAGGCGAAGGCCATGTCATGGGTCACCAGGGCTACAGCGATTCCGTCTTCTTCCTTCAGGCGCCGCAGGACGTCGAGGACCTCCGCGGCGACGGGTGGATCCAGTGCTGACGTGATCTCATCACACAACAACAATTTTGGCTTCATCATCAGTGCCCTGGCGATAGCTACGCGCTGCCTTTCACCGCCGGAGAGCTGCGTGGGTCGGCTGAGGATGTGCTGCTTCATGCCGACCTCGTCCAAAGCGGACTCTGCACGGTCTTTAGCCTCGGATGCTGCGATGCCCCGGGTCTTGCGTGGAGCGAGGGTGAGGTTATCCAGAACGTTCATGTGCGGCCACAGCGTGTAGGTCTGGAAAATCATCCCTACATTCGCACTGGCCTCGGCCCAATCCTTGGTGCGGGTTGTTCCTTCGAAGACCGTCTTGCCGTCGATGCTCATTTCTCCGGCATCGGGATCCGTGAGGCCCGCAATGGCACGTAACAGGGTCGATTTGCCGGAGCCACTCTTACCGATGATGACGGTGATGTCGCCCCGGTGCATGTCGAAGTCGACATTTTTCAGGATGGACCGGTGATAGAAGCTCTTTTGGAGTCCCCGTGCCTGCACCAGAACCTGGCCGGTGTCGACAGGGATCCTGGAGTGAACCGGAACGGCCACCGTTTCTCCCTGCGGTTCGAGATTGATGTGAGTCATGATGTAGCTACTTTCGTGCCGGGCATCATCCGTGCCAGCAGGTTGGGGCCTTGCTTGAAGCCGGGCCCGGCGGTGCTCTGCATGCGCCGCTCGATGGCGCTGGTAATGAGGGAAACCGGAAAGGCGATGGCGAAGTAGATCAAGGCCGCCAGCGTGAAAATTTCCAAGGCCCGATAGTTCTGCGCCGAAATGGTGTTCGAGACGAACATCAAATCTGAAACTGCGATGGTAGAGACCAGCGCCGTGTCCTTGAACAGTGAGATGTTCAGCGACAGGATCACGGGCAGCTGCTGCCGCATGGCCTGGGGAACGATGATGTACCGCAACTGCTGGAAACGGTTGAGCTGCAGCATGCGCCCAGCTTCAACCTGCTCCACCGGCACGGACTGGAAGCCGCTGCGGTAGGTTTCGGCCATGAACGCCGTCAGGTTCGCAGTGAGGGCGATCAGCGCGGAGACGTATCCAGGGAGGGTGA
The DNA here is from genome assembly GCF_023656375.1 of Paenarthrobacter sp. TYUT067. Lineage (NCBI taxonomy): Bacteria > Bacillati > Actinomycetota > Actinomycetes > Micrococcales > Micrococcaceae > Paenarthrobacter > Paenarthrobacter sp. TYUT067. The sequence continues at coordinate 118,278 of NZ_JAMOIT010000012.1, read as the reverse complement.
CACCGGTCAGGGCAGGGAGGGCGTAGAAGATCCAGAAGAGCTGGACCAACAAGGGGGTGCAGCGGAACAGTTCAATGTAACCTTGGGCCGTCCAGCGGATGACCTCGATCTTGGACATGCGCCCGACTGCTACCGGAATGGCGAGGATCATGCTGATCACGATCGTGATGATGGTGATCTGGAGCGTCAGCCCCAGTCCTTGGATCATGCTGGGGAGTGCTCGGGCCACTACATCCCAGTCGAAGTTGTATCCGTTCATTGATTACTCCTAGGTGGAGGCTACTTCTTAAGAAGATCGCCCAGGTTGTCGATCTCGACGTAGTTGACCTTGGCGTAGGCCTGCGTGAGCTCTCCACTCTTCTGGGCACGTTCGATAGCGACGTTCACGATCTGGAGTGAGCGCGGGTCGATGGTCGAAGGGACACCGTAGGCGGCGGAAGCCGAGTAAATCTCGGGAGACGGAACCACGATCTTCAGCGAGCTGTCAGCCTGGGCCTGGGACTCTGCGGTGGGAAGGTCGGTGAACTCGGCGATGACGCGCCCGGATTGCACGCCCGAAATGGCATTTGAGTAGCTGTCCACGGACATGATGGTGGAGGTATGTCCCTGGAGTGCCTTCTCCGGAGCCGATCCTTGGGCGGTGGCGATCTGACCGCCGTTTGCGATGATGTCCTCTGCCGTTTTGAAAGGCGAGTCCGCCCTTACGACGAAGACACCTTGGTACTGGTACACGGGATCAGTGAATCCGATGGCGAGCGAGCGCTCCACTGTGTAGTCCAGGTTGGCCGCGAAGTCATAGCGGTTGGCCTGGAGGCCGGCCACGATGTTCTTCCACTCCGCCGCGACGGGAACCAGCTTTACGTCAAGCTGTTTTGCCAGTTCCTGGAGCGGAATCAGGTTGGGGCCACCCAGAGTGCCGTCCGCTTCCTGCACCGTCATGGGCGGTGCGATGGCCACGCCGACCCGGAGCTCACCGCGCTTCTTGATCTCTTCGATGAAGTTGCCCTGGGCGGCACCGGTGGATGCGCTCGCAGAGCTCCCCCGGAAGCCGGAACCGATGTAACCGCCAGCGATGGAAACCAAGATCACGGCGAGTACCGCAAGAACGATTTTGCTTGTCTTTGTCATGGTGCACTCTCTTCTGAGAAACGGCTTTGTAGCGAGGAGCCCGACTCAACCTCGTTGTTTTATTGTCAGGCAATTTGGCTATGTGACAACGCTACTACTGTGAGCCGCGGCACGTCTACCCCCAAATTTGGGTTGCACCGAAATGAGTCGCAGAGAAGATCTACCGGTGCTATTTAGGAAACCGCTGCACGTAGCGGCAAACGCGTACAGGCCCCTGAGCAGGGCAACGAAACGCATGCTCGTCCGACCCGACGCGGAACTGGAATCCACTGCCGACGCGGCCCATGGCAATTGAACAACTCCGGCGCCTTCGGCACCGAGGCAGCGGCTTCACGAACGACGGCTGCGCTGGCCGCCACCTCCAGACCGAAATGGAGTCGGGCAGGGACGCAGCTTAGAGCCGGAACGTGGAGAAGGGCGGGACCCCAGAGTCCCCGCCCTTCTCCACAATCATCCAGACTTAGCCGAGTGGGAACACGCGACCATTCTGTATGCCGTCCACGGACTTCACATAGGCCCGGCCCACGTCCTCCGAGGAGATCTTCGCGAAACCCGGGAAGAAATCGTGGTAACCGGTAGCATCTTCCAGTACCGATGGGCTGACCGCGTTGATGCGGATCCCCCGGGGAAGCTCAGCAGCCGCGGCCATGACGAACGACTCCAACGCGCCGTTGGCAAGCGACGCGGCAACGCCGGTGTTGATGGGCTCTCGGGCCAGCACCCCGGTGGTCAGGGTGAACGAACCGCCGTCGTTGACGTAAGGAGTCCCCAACAGCACGAGGTTGACTTGCCCCAGCACCTTGTCAGCCACGCCTGCCTCAAAGTCTCCCGCCGTGAGCTCGGCCAGCGGCTTGAAGGGCACGACGCCGGTGCAAGCGACCACGGCGTCCACCTTGCCGACGCTTTCGAACATGGCCGAGATGGATTCGGCGTCTGCAAGGTCCACCTGCACATCGCCGCTCCGCGAGGCCTGGATAACCTCGTGTCGGGCGTCCAGGGCGGTCGCTGCCGCCGTACCCAGTAGTCCGGTTGCGCCGATGACCAATACCTTCATGCTGTTTCCTTGTCCTGTTCGAGCAGCTTGATCAGCTGCTCTGCGCTACCGATGGTGTGGACGGAAAATGCCGCCTCGATTGCTTCCATGTCGCCGGAACGCATGCTGCGAACCAGCTGCTCGTGCACTTCGTGGGCTCGAACGGGGTCTGCCCGTGTGGCTTGGTCCTGCGCGAGCGCGATAGTCAGATGGGCCTCCGTGACCGGCCAGAGGCGCAGCAGAAGAGCATTTTCAGAAGCAACCCAGAAACTTCTGTGGAAAGCGATGTGAGCCTCATGGAGGACAACAGGGTCCGGATGGAAAGCAATCTTGTCGAACGCTTCCCATGCGGCATCCACAATCGCCATCCGGCGCCCTGTGGTGTCTTCCAGGATGGACTCCGCGGCAAGCATGTCCAACGCCATTCGCGTTCTGGCGATGTCGAGGATATCGGCCGTGTCCAAAGTTGCTACACGGAGACCTCGGTAGGGCTCCTGGATCAGCAGCCCCTCCTGGGCCAACTGGGTCAGCGCCTCGCGAATAGTAGGCCGGCTGACATTCAACATGGAAGACAACTTGACCTCGGTGAGCTTGTCGCCGGGCTTCAGGGTCCCAGCAACGATGGCGCGCCGAATCTCCTTCATGACGGCGTCGCGCCGCGAAATGGAAGCTACTGGAGATAGGCTCGTCGCATCGTTCATTATGTATCGCCCCACTGATATGTGCGCTGATTGTCAGACGATGCAAGACTACCGGGTAATGGGGCTAATAGCGATCAGGCCCTTAGCTGTTGATGCCGTGTCAACGTCATCCCCTCAGCCGCCTTCCGCGGCGGCCCTGACCGGGTTGGTCCGTTGCTAGCCCTTTCCTTCGGCGCGGTATGCACGGGGGCTGACCCCATGCATACGGGTGAACTGTCGGGAAAAGTAGAATTGGTCGTTTAGCCCGATTTCGCGTCCCACCTCGGCGATGGTGAGGTCGGTTGTGTCCAGCAGCAGCCGGGCGCGGGCCATCTTCAATGCCGCGTGGTGGGCGAGCACTCCTCCTCCTGTGGCCTCCTTGAACAGCTTGCTCAGCTGTGAGGATGAGACACCCACTACTTTGGCCAGGTCCGGGAGACGAATCGAGCCATCAACGCGATCCTCCAGAAACTTCATGGCTCGTTGCAGAGGGCTACCCTGTTCGGGAAGGCGTCGTTCGACGGCCAGGGTGGCCAGCAGTTTCCACGCCATCCCCGCTGTAGCCACCAGACGTGCTGGCGACTGGTCCCGTTCCAAGGCCGTGATGATCTCGTCCAGCATCGCCGTCAACCGGTCTATGGCGACCAGCGGTATCAGTGGGCGTTCAGGACTTACTCCGGATTCGCCGATGAGTTCCGCCACGTCTGAGCCGAGCACGTGGCACCACCAAATGGTCCACGGGTCCTCGATGGACGCGCCGTAGGAGTGGGCCAACCCCGTTCCACCTGGAAGAACGACGGCCGTGGATTTGGTGACGTCGACTCGAAAACCGCCGCTTTCAATCCATCCGGCCCCGGCCACACACAAGATGACGATGGTTTCATTGGCCCCTTCAGGACGATGGCGACCATGTTCTTTGGCGACAGGAAAGGCACCAGCATCGGTGACGACCAACCGCCGTGTAATAGGGCGTGTCAGTGCTTCCCGGATAAGCGGCCGGGGTACCACCACGAGGCGCTGGTTCACGAACCCCGTAGCGCGCTCCAACCAAGCCCCTTTCATCACGAATGGTCCCTAGTATTCCAGAAGGGAGCAATTAGGAGCGGTCTTCGTTCCAGGTCGTCCAAGCGAATAATTCCAAGCTGTCCAGGCCCGCCAGGTCACCGGCTACGGTGTCACGCCTGCGCTGTGCTTCCTGAGGCAGCCCAACAATGGCAGCTTTCGCCAGGGGCAGGATCTGGAGCCTGACGTCGTTTGCTCCGCGAAGCCCTGCATCGTGGGCCTCCAGCACCCAGGGAGAACCGTCCCAGAACCGGTCGGCAACAACGTGGCCATCGACGATGAGCCGGGCCACGTCCCCGGCCCAGTTGATCTCCACCTCCGTTGGTTCTTCGCCAATCAAGGCTGTCGCAGGAAAATGGATCTTATGGACCTCGGCCAGGCTATTCATGGTTTCGGTGGTGGGAGCCGCAGCCCTGCCGGCCAGGGAACCGAACGAGGACGGAACAGTCGAGGCAGCACGGAGCCGGTCAGCGGCCAGAGATTGCCGGCGGCGGGGAGGGCCAGATAATTCTGTGCTGACGTTTTCGAAGCGGCCCGACGCAGTCGAGTAGCGCTGAACCCATGGTGATTCCTTGGAACGGCCAGCCAGGCGGCCGTCGGCAGCGACCCATACCGGGTCTGCGGAAAGCACCAATTCGAGTCCATCCGGGGCGTCCAGAACCCACGCCATTTCCGCGAGTGAGTCGGGGAGAATTACCACCGAGGCGGAACCCTGCGGAGACTCCAAGGTCAACGTCACAGGCTCCGTTGTATTAACAGCGAAGACATTGCCACCTAGTGCTCGGGCCGGCCCGTTCAGGGTGATTCCCTCGGGCACGCACAGCTGGGGTTCGATGCCTGCTTCGGCTGCCAGCACGAGCACTGGGTGCGTGTCCGTTTCCAGCAGGGTCAGGGCTGATGCTGTGGCCCACTGGAGGCGTACTGTTCCAAGGTCCAGGTTGACCGGCCAGCGGGCGATTGTCCCAGCCGGGATAGTGACAGGTTCGCGGGGGAAGGTGACTGTTTCCTCAGCGAACGCCAGGTGGAATTGGGCGTGCGGGTGGTCCGGCAGCGGGATGTGGGGTTGGTGCCATGTGATGAAGACGAAGCCAGTATCGCCGTCGGAACGCAGGGACCAGCGGAGGGTTTCGGTGTCCTCGATTCCCTTGGGCATTTGGTCCGGGAGCGTGGAGGGCATCGGGGCTAGTCTTTGGCCGAACGCGGCAAGGAACGCGTGTTGTTTGCGGAGCTCGGCGAAGCTTCCGGCCAGTCTCCCGGAGGATCCGATGGGGGCATGGAAGTCGTAGTCGAACACCGGCAGGTCGTTCGGGTAGCCCGTTGCTTGGGATTCCTGGAGGCTTCCCGGCGGATTCGTCCCGCCGGCGAACATGTAGTACCCCTGCCAGGCGGATCCGCTGCCGATTTTGTTGTTGGCCACCGCTGCTACGTCCTTGCCTTTGGGCCAGGGACGGCGCTGATATGCCGTTGCCATGCCGCCTGTCAGTTCGCAGGTCGCCGGTGGGTAGAGGGCAGATGGTAACCGGGGTGGTGCAGCTTCGCTTCCGGAGAGGTGCTCGCGCAGGTCCGCTCCGATGCCGGCGTCGTCCCACTGATGGCTGAAGAAGTAGTGCTGACGGAATGTTGGATCCCACGGGGTTTCCGCGTCAACCCAGAATCCGTCACCGTATCCGCCGAAGACGGGCAGGACGTCGTCCTCGGGAATGTCGGCGCCGCCCCAGGCGGTGGCCGTCCAGATTGGCGCGCTGAGCCCCGCTGCCCGGGCGAGACCTTTGAGTTCCAGGATGTGATCGGGCTGATCGTATAGTTCGTTTTCGATCTGGATGCCGATGACGTTACTGTCCGGTCCGGTCAGGCCTCGTAGTTCCGCCCCGAGGCGGTTGAACCAGCGCTGCACCATAGCGAGGTAGCCGGGGTCGTTGGTGCGGTGTGCGACGTCGGCGCTCTGCACCCAGTCCGGGAAGCCGCCATTGCGGACCTCACCGTGTGCCCATGGCCCGATGCGGAGGACCACCTCCAGGCCAACTGTTCTGCATAGCCGTACGAACGCTGCTACATCCAGGTTGCCGTCGAAGCGAGCTTTGCCTTCGGTGGGTTCATGGTGGATCCAGAACACGTAGCAGGCGATGACAGTGATGCCGCCGGCCTTCATCAGGCGGAGTCGTTCTTCCCAGCGGCTCCGGGGCAGACGACTGTAGTGGATTTCGCCCGAGATCGGGACAGCCGGAAGCCCTTCGCGTTCGATGTACTGGCTGGTTAGCCGCCACTTGCAGTGAAGATCTTCGGTGTTGCTCATGGCTGGGTATTGCAGTCTCTGACCGTGGGGTCGGTGGGTGGCTCTGAGCAGTTCGATGGTGCTTTGTTCAGTTCTTTGTTCAAGAGACATGGGAAGTTCCTTTAAGGTGGCGCGAGGACAGACAGGGCTGGTGCGGTTTGGACGTCACCGTCCGGCAGGGGCGGCCAGGATGGAGCTGTTCATGCGTTGCTGCCAGGCTTCGTCGCTCCACAGCGGGTGGTGAGGGGCGGCATTGGAACACAAGACCATTCCCCACACGCCTTGTTCCAACGCTGTTTTGATGCCGCCTTCGGCGAGGTCCCGCCCGATGGGGCCTTCTTCGAAGGTGCCGTTAAGCGGTGTGTACCCGATCCATCCCTCGCCCACTACCGCTGGTATGTTCTTCCAGCGGGCCCAGGCGGCGATGGCAATGACTCGTGAGTCGATTTCGCGGTGCATCACTTCCCGGTATGGCCCGTACTCCTTGGCAAGCCAGGTGTCCCAGGCCTCCGGATCAATCCAGTCATAGCCGTATAACATCTGGTCAGTGACGACAGTGGCGCGGTACTTCCAGTCCCTCAAACGACCGTATTCGACCACAGTGGGCGCATTCGGCCGCAGAAGTGCAGACAGAGCAGCGTTGGGGAAATCTGAGGTCCCCTCGGATCGAATGTCGATCTTCTTTTGGAGGGCGTCCAGCACGCCATAGCTGTAGACGTGGAACTGTGCCGCTCCGAATCCGTCCGGCAGGGTGTGCATCGCCAAGTGCGGGGGTTTGCCGTAGCTCGCGGTGACGAGCAGATCCGGGTGTAGCTGGCGCAGGCGGCGTAGTTCTTCGCTGCCGCCGTCGGCCAAGGCAGGCAGGATGGAGAAGTCCACCTCGTTGTGCAATTCCACCATGGCAATGCGGTCTCGGTGTCCGGCGGCAGTGAGGGCGTCGATGAGCCGGTCCCAAGCATCGGTAAGGACGCGGTAACGGTTTTTCAACGGAACGGCGTCGATCGCATCGAACCACTGTGCGGAACGGGCGAAGACGGTTGATTGCTGATATTCCCAACTCGCCAGGATGACCACCAAGCCATGCCGGGCAGCGGCATCAAAAAGTTCATGAAGCCGTGCGCGCAGGTTGACACTGTAGCCTCCTGGCACGTCGTACCAGCGTGTTCCCCTGCCGTAGAAGCCGCCGTCCGGGGATGACCCCAACCCTTCAATGTCAAGGTCCGCGGCCAGGTTCTCCAGCCCCAGATCTCCGAAGAGCAGTAGCGGGGCAGCGCAGATCCTTATGGTGTTGTATCCCAGCTTTGCAGCTTGCGCGCAGGCCGCGTCGAGATCTGCGTAGGGGCCGCTCTCTTCGGCGCGGGTGTACCAGGAGAAATCCCAGAGCGTGATGGTCAAACGCTGCGGAAGATGCGCCGGGGGTGCCCCGGTGAGGGAGGACGTGTCGTTTTCTGTCGTTCCGGAGCCTAAGTACCTCGGGGTTTCAGTCACAGGTTTGCCATTTCCTTTTGGTGCGTGCGGCCGTATGCAGCCAGTCTGCGTAGATGGTTCACCCTGCCGGACCGGGCTGCCGCGGTGTCGGTCTCGAAGAGCAACAGTTCAGGCAGCGAGGTCGCGAAGTAGTCCGGAGCATCGGGAGCTGATTCCAGCTCATCTGCACGGGCTTCCAAGTCCTGCCATATGCTTTCGGCCTCCGTGTGCCTGCCGAGTCGGGTGTGTGCGATGCCTTTCCAGTAGTCGGCCGGGACCGGTGGGGCACTGTCTGCGGTCAGTGGTGTGCTTTGCTCACACGCACGGCCCCAGGCCACAGCAGCTGCCTCAGGGTTCCCGGACCTTTCCCAGGCATCACCCAAAGCGACCAAACGTTCGGCCATGCTATGCCCTGGATGTCTGCCTTCGCCGAGGTTCCTTGGAGCGTCGATTCCTTCAGTGAGAAGTGCGAGGGCCCCTGCAGGATCGTCCTTCATGATCGTGCGTGCATGTTGCACGGCAGCTCGATCGTACGCTTCCAAGGCCAGCCCTTCTCCGCCCTCGAACGGCTGGAAGTTGCGTGTGGACATGATGTCCAGAGCTTCCTCGGCCCTGCCGGCGTCGATCAGAAGGTTGACGTAGAGAATCGTGAGATCGTCACGGCGGAAAACTGAGCGGTTGTGGCGTTCGATTGCGGCGAGTTGCTCCTCAGCAGGTACTCCGCGGAGGCTGGCGAGGATGGCGCGTTCAAAGACCAGCCGGGGATCGTGCGGGCTCAGTGCCAAGGCACGCTGGAAATATGCGTCGGCCCGTTCGGCAGCTGCGCCGGTGTTTACCGTAGCGATGGCCGCGTTCCGCCACACGACAGGGTCCGTCGAACCCAGAGCGCTTGACGTCTCCAGATGGGCCAGGGCGTCAACGGTTCGTCCCGCGTCAAGCAGCCAGCAGCCCAGCAGGCCATGGGCAACCGTGTCGTTTTCATCGGCTGCGAGAGCCAAGGCCAGCGCGTCGAGATCATCCAGTCCGTAAGGGAACGCGTACGTGGTGTCACTGGTCCGTGCTGCGGAGCGTTCCGTCGTTGCGGCGTCGGCATTCCCCAGTTCCTCGAACCACGCAGCCCGGAGGTAGTGGCGTATGGGCTCCGGGTTGCCGAACACTTTGTGGGCACCCGGATGTGCGCCCTCGTCGGTAAGGTCCAGTGCCAGTTGCCACTGACCGGCACGGGCGAGCCAGCATGCTACGGTCAGACCGGTTTTGGCGTCTGCGGTGTTCAGGGAACCAGCCAGCGCCAACGCCACAGGGTCCAAAGAATCGGAAGCAAGAATCGAGGCCAGGTGCCGGGCGCTTTCATCGTGGCGTCCCAGCGCTGCGAAGGCCAAGACCAGCAGATGCTTCGCTTCAGGGCTTGCCGGATCCAGCCGAAGCGCTGCGTCAGCGTGCCCCAACGCTGCGGACGGTCTCCCTGTTCTCAGAGCAATGCGTGCCAGCGCAAGCTTTGCTGGATGTGCCCATCCTTTGTCCCAGGCCGCTTTCCCGAACCGTTCCGTGGCTTCTGCCAACTTGCCGGTGCGCTCCAGGACGAGCCCCAGCCGGTAGCTGGCCTCCCCGCTGGGAGGATTCAAATTTCTCCGGGTAACCCTTGCCAGCGCGTTCTTCAGAAAACCTTCCGCCAAGGCATACTGGCCCTTGGTGTAGTGTGACGATCCGAGCGCGACGGAGGCCCTGGAGTCCTGCGGATCCCGGCGGAGCATCTCCTCAAAATACGGGATCGCTGATCGGGTGGGGTGCCGGTTCTGGGTCAGATGGATACCCGTGACGTAGAGTTCGTCCTGGCTTTCAATATCCTCCGGCATCGCAGGCTCCGTCGCCGCCCAAGGTTCCTCCTGGTCGTCGGAGGATGCGCGCGGTGACCACGAGATCAGTTCCGTGGCGCCGTCCACCACTTGCACCGTCACGTCGGTATCGTCCGTTGGTTCATTCAGCCTGACGACGTCGGTAAACGGTTCTGACGGCGAAATCTGCGCAGTCCATTCATGGACAATTGCGCCGCGGACTTTCACGCGCACTGTCACGGCGGCGCGCTGGGACGTACTGGAAACGCCGACCCTGACCCCGCAGTGCTCATCGACCAATTGGAGTGAAACAGCGACATCCAGGTTCGCTTGCTGCGCCGGGCCGATATTGCGGATCGGGTACCAGAACTCGCTGAAGGTTCGGGTCTCACCAGGGGCGAGATAGCTGAAATCGGGCTGATTATCGGTGAAAACACCGGACATCAGTTCGACGTACGGGCCGTCAGTGTCGGTGAGATGCGCGTCCCAAGCTTTGCCCACCGGTCCATTGCCCCAGGTCCATTGCTTCTTGCCTGGCGAAATGGACCGGTCCGCCCAATGGATGAATCCTGCGTCGGCTTCATGGTCGTATCCGCCGAAGAAGCTGTCCTGCGTGTCCGTAATCATGTACGAGGTGGGGACGGGAATGTTGGAGTAGAAGTCGATACGGTCCGCGTCAGGCTGGGCTTCAGCCAAAACCGGGTAGTTCACGCCATAGTAGTTTCGGTCGGATCGCGGAAAGGCCGTGATGGCTCGCCGCGCATGATCGGCTACAAAGCGAACATCAGTGGGGAAGAATGACTGGTACTTCTCGTGGACCCGCGCCGCCACGTTCGCCCACCACAGGAAGGTCTGCGGTAGATCAGTCCGATTGTAGAGCCGTGCTTCCACTTCAAGGAGGGAACTTCCGGGACGGAGCCGTATACCGTGCGTGCCGCGCATCCGCTGTAGAGGATCAAGATCGCTGTGCCAGACCGTGACTTGGCCATCGTCACTACGTTCGATCGATGTTTCCACGGGCAGGAAAGTAGCGGGCCGGTGGTGTTGAGGCCAGTTGAACTCGACCCCACCTGAAATCCACGGGCCGGCCAGTCCCACCAAGCCCGGTTTAATCACGTTGTTCCGGTAGAAGAAGTCATAGCCGGCCGTCTTATCGAAGCCAATATGGATCCTGCCTCCGATCTCCGGCAGCAGCATCAGGCGCACGTACTCGTTCTCCAGATGGATGGCCTGCCACAGCCGAGGCTCCTTCGAACTCGCGATGCTGTCAATAAACGGCATGGGGTACACCTTGCCGCTCGACCCTTGATACACGCGCCGGTCCAAAAACAGTGGATACCTGTCCGGCTCCCCGGGTTCGTATGTGTCTATATAAACCGGCTCGCTCCAGCAGGCCACTCCCCCGGAATCAAGCACTGTCTGCTGGTCAGACGGTGCATCTGGCAGGGAAATCCGGCTCACGGCTTCATTAGTATCGCTCACCCCTCAAGGCTACGAACTGCGGACGAAGCATCCCATGGCATAAATGACCCACTATATGGACGATCTTCTAGAAGGAAGGCCCGCAATAACCCATTCACCCGGGTCGACCTGCATCGCGAGCTGAGGGATCGGCGCTTGGGGCCGCTGCCGCCAATGGAGATTCCCCCGTCCCGGCAGGCACGGAACTCTCGCCGCTCTGGACCTCGGAGTCGCTCCGCATTTCCTTTACTTCCGACTTGATGATTCTCATCGACTGACCCAGGCTTCTTGCCATTGCCGGTAGTTTTGGGGCCGCGAACAGAGCCAATGCCACGACTATGATGATGACGATTGGCCACGGGCCGTCAAACAGTCTCCCCATTGGAAGTTTCCTTTCTTCGGATATTGCCTGCACGGCGAGGGCCCCGGCAGGGTCGGGACATGGCGATTCCCGGAGCATTCACGTCAGTCGAAGTCTTCGGGCGACCATGCGTCCCGCCAATCAATCCTTGGCACATCACCTTCGAAGGTGATGGGGAGCCAAACGTACTCGGCAACGCGAAGGTCTGACTGATGCTGGACTGACTCATCTGCTTTTTCAGTTTGGGCTTCCTCGCCGCTGAACAGCCGACGGTACCGTTCCGTCTGGTTGGACTCTTCCGGGGTGAGGTCAGGAAGCCAACGGTCGGCAAGGGCAATATAGAGGTCTTGCTTGAGAGGGTGGCGGAAGACGGAGCTGATCTGTGATCGATAAGAGGTCCTGCTGGTGTCGTCCGGATGGGGATCACCGAGAACGGTCCACGGTCCGTGATAAGAATCGGCCACTGCTATCTCGGATGCATTGGGGAAGTATCCTGACGTGCCCGAGGTGATGAGGTAGTGCTTCGAACCCCTCCGGAAGTACGCCGGCGCCTCCCGGACGTCCGGCGGTCCTGGCTGCGGAAAGTGTGTTGAGTAGTAGCCGGTGACGCCGGTGTAATCCTCGGTGAGATCGGCACAGATCATTTCGCTGTGGACGCGCTCGAAGTAGTAGTAGGCTTTGCCATCCGTCGGGTCGACTACCAGGTCGAAATCCCCTGCGTTCATTCCCAGGGGCTTGAGGCCCGTTGTGACGATCTCGTACGGTCCCAGAAGCCGGTCTGCCACCAGCACGGTGGTTCGCTGGTTGAACCCGTCACCCATGATTTTTACCCAACACACATACTTACCGGTCTCCTGGTGCTTGATGATGTGGGGGCGATCAAGCAGTTTTGTGGGGTGAAGTGGTGAGTCCACGTCATCCGGCGTTGGGGGGATGATCAGACCCCGGTCTTCCCAGTTGACAAGGTCGGTGGACGAATAGCAGCGGATCCCCCAGTGCCAGATGTCCGACCCGGGGGCCGTCCGCTCCTTGTTTTCGCCGTACCAGTAGAAGACGTCGTCTTCGACGTAGATATAGCCCGAATGGGCTTGGATTCTGTTGCCATTTGTATCCAACCAAGGCTGGCCGGGGAAGATCTTGGACAATGTTCTTCTTTCGTAGTTCTGGTCTGCTTGCTCGAAGTTGCGGTGAGCGGAGGAGTCATGTGCGATGCCGCCGGGCGCTTCTGTCTCGAGAGTCATGGCTTTTCCGGGGCAAGGTCGCTGGTCTTGTTGAGCTCTATGAAGTCGACGTCGAAGGGAGCGAGAACAAACCCGTCAGCGTAGCCGCGGTTGTGCAGGATGCTCCATGAGGGTGCGTCGGTGGTGACCGACTTATTGACTCCCTCTAGATTTACGTACAGCACATGCGTTTCATCGATTCTTCGAGCGAGCACGCCGGGTGGCACCTCAGGACCTTGTGGGATGTCCTTTTTTAGGATCTCAACGTCAAGGATGGCGTCAAAAAGAGCTCGTCGGGCCGGAATTCCAAGGTAGACCGCGCGGCCCTTCCCAAATTCGTTGACGGTCGCAACAGGATAGTCCCTGTCCAGTCCTGAGATCGATGCAACAACTGCGGCGCCCTGTGGACGGACTTCATCAAAGCGGGGCGCTTCAGTACGGATCGAAAGGTGACCGAATACGATATCCAAATCGTGGCCTTGCGTACCCCCTGTGGCCAACTCGTTCAGTACTTCCGTCTCTTGGAAGGAACCCAGTCGCACGCCGAAAACGTCGGCGAGGAGCCCGGGCCGCGGTGTATCGAAGACCTGGCCGCTGGGGTCCACAACTGCGGAATAGGACGTCATGATGGCGGTTCCGCCGTCTGCCACAAAGCGGCGGATCCGGCCTGCGGAGACTTCGTCGATGAGGGCTGCCCCGGGAATGATAAGAATTTCGTAGTCGGACAAAGTGCTGCGGCTCAGGTCCACGACACGCTGGTCCAGATTGCGCTCGAGCACAGTGCTGAAGCAGGTTTGCAATTGCTGGTCGTGCTTTTCCGGAAAAGATGCGCTGGCGAGTTGGCTGTCGAAGGAGAACGCCAGGGCAATGCGGGCTTGCGGTGTATATGGGAATCCGAATCGCTCTATCTCTGCAAATTCAGTTGCGATTTGTCGATACTCGTCATATTTTCGGTTCGGTTCGCCGTCCCAGTCCAGCATTCCTTGGAGATACTGTTCCTCGCCGCCGTGCATCGACTGCCAGGTCCAGCCGCATACCAGCTGGTTGCCGTAGATGAGTGATGCATAAGCTGACTTTCGAACAGATCCAGGGACCGCCGTCATGGTAGTGAACTCGGTGCACCAGAATGGGGTTGGGCTTTCGAACTGAATGCGTGCCAGTCCCAGAAGGGCCTCGTAAAGTCCGTCGTTATCTGCAAGGGAATTGCCGGGGTAGAAACCCATACCGGGACGGCCCATCTTGCCTGTATAGGCAATTTCCGCGTAATCAAAGTAGCGGCCATCTTCTTTGTAGTACCAAGCGTTTGTGGTGAGCAGTACTCCGGGAGCGTTCTGTTCGACCTGTGCCATGACGGCGAACAAGAGGTCGTTGATCTCGTCCGAGACAAATCGCCGGAAATCGATGATTCGTTCGGGCGCACCGCTTAAAGCCCCTGATCTTGGCAAACCGATTTCATCGAAGTCACTGATACGACGTGACCATCGTTGGCTGGCCCAGGCGCGATTGAGATCCTTAAGCGTCCCGTACTTCTTCTGAAGCCATGCAGCAAAACGTAGTCGTACCGACTCGCTGTACGAGTACGGCCCATCCCCGGGTTCGTTGTCGATGCCGAAAGCCATAAGTGCAGGATGGTTGGCGTAGCGGAAAGTCAGCTTGTCGGTAAAGCGAAGGGCGTACTCACGGAAGGACGGGTCTCCGACATCCACCATGTATCGCGTATTCGGATAAAGCCGGCTGCCGTTTGAGTCCGTAATGTCAATTGTCGGGTGTTTTCGATGGAGCCATAGCGGAGCAGGACGGATGGCGACGTCGAGAATGACTCCAATACCAGCGTTGTGCATCAGGTCCATCACGTGGTCGAACCACTCGAAATTGAACTTTCCATTCTCTGGTTCGTAGCTGTCCCAGGCGAGATGTCCGAGCCTGACCACCTTGATGCCGGCCGAGACCATCAACGCGATGTCGCGTTCCCAGTCTTTGGGATTCGAATCGTGCGGGTGGTAGTTGGCTCCGACGTACAGATGACCGAAGAAATCCTGAGGTCGGCGATGCTCGTCCATGGGTGTTCTGATCCTTATAGGGGTGATGATGTGCAGTCAGGAAAATGGAGTTCGGCAGGTTGTTAGGATCCTTGGTTGACCTGGAGGCGAATGGAGTCGTACATGATGCCGCCCATGGGCGCCATCCAGTTGTCAGCGATCGGGACCTGCGGGGGACGCACGTTCGCCAGCGTGATCACGTTCTCACCGTCTTTGATCAAGGCTGCCGGGAACTCAATGGTTTTGAGCTTCCTGTACATTGACCGCGCCGTGAGTCGGTACGAAGAATTGTCGCCTGGGACGCCGGGCAGCGGGTCGAACGTGGCGATTCGTGTGCCGTTGAGCGTGACAGCGAGCGTTGCGTATACCTGCGCGGCCAGTGCGATGTCCAAGTAGCCGGTGCCTCGTTGGTATCGGTGCGCGTCGAAACGGATTTTCCAGGTTTCGAGGGAGTTGTCTGGCGTTGTACCGCGCCATTGAAGCTGGGTGGCGGTTCCCGGCGTTCTCAGGCCGGGATGGAAATAGTTCCATTTCTTTGCGGGATCGTCCACGCCTACTTTGAAATCGACCCCGTTGGGGAAGTCGTAGGGGTATTCCAACCAGGTCAGGTTCTCCCTGTAGCCGTTGGGCCCACCGTGGATGAAGAACTCTTCCGAGGAGCGATCCGGAGTTCCGATCTGCCACAGGGTTGGGCCGTAACTCGTTGGATGCCATACGTGGGTGCCGGTGTCGATTGTTGTACCGGCCGGGACAACAATGTTCTCGCGCCGATACTCCCCCATCGCACCCTTGGTGAATGCAGCCAAGGTGTACTTCCCGGGTCGAACGGCCGGGATACTGAACTTACCTCCTGGCCCGATTTTTGCCGCGTAAGTGTAGTCAAGGCTGAGATATTGCCAATCCGTGCCATCCAAAGTGACTCCCCGGAACTCCCGATCTGGCCCCGGTTGATAAAGGATGGCCCAGCCGTTGTCGACCGCTCCGAGCGAGGCAACGTTGAGCTTGCCGGTGACAGTGGAACGTTCGTTGGCCGCGTAGATAGGATCAGTGACCCAGGTGTAGGGCCAGGCAGCCTGCTCGCGTTCAGCGACACGCTTAGCGTCTTCCCACAGCGCGGAGATGTTCGAACGTTCATCCCCGACAGCTGCCTCGCCGACGTGAAGATAGAAGGGACCGTAGACCTTTTCCCATCCTCGAGCTGGTTGGGTGTCCGGCTCGCCATAGTGACCTGTGAGGGGGTGCCAGAGCAAGATCATGCCGTCGTAGTAGTCGTGGCAGGTCAGCTCAGGGCGGGTTGGGCCGCCAAATGCTTCCTTGCTTGCTTGAACCAGGGAGAGCCCCACTTTCCCGTTTGAGATCATGAAGGCGTGGTTGTCTCCTTCAAGGTTCGTAGCGTTCTGGTATTTGGAGTAAATCGAACCGTCCGGCAGAACTTCAGTGGAGTCTTGGAGCACTACCCAGTTTTTGGTGTCCTCGATGCTGGGTCGCTGCTGAATTCCGCGGGCGTCGTCGACGACGAACCATTTGAACGCGGGGTCGTCTGCAGCAAAGGCGTAGCGAAGCTGTCCGAACGTCAATCCATCAGGCATATTGGGCGTGTACCTGGTGATCCAGTACTGATAAAGACCCGAGGAGCCCCTTTCGAGGGCGATCCGGATATCAATGTAGAACGTATTCTTCGTAGGGTCGTTGGAGAGAATCGATACTTCAATACGATCCGGGCTCTGACTTACCACACTGAAGACACCCGCCTTCATGCCGGTTGACCTCGCAGCACCTGAATAGTCAAAGGTTGTATACCCGTGCCCGTGGGAACCGCCCAAGAGGTTGAGCCGCTCATTACCCTGCGTACTGCCCACGAGGTACAGGTTCTTGATGTCAGCAGATGCTTTGGCGACGTCGAACTGAATGATTCCATTACTTAGGGTCACTGTGGAGCCGTGGTCAACCAGCGTGACGTCGGCCCCGCTTGAGGCCGCTGCCCGGGTGGAAGCGTACACGGGCAGAACGGCCACGGCGGCGGTCGCGCCCATCAAGCCCAGAACGGTGCGTCGGGCTATTGACTGGGACATAGGTTTCTCCTTCAAGCTGCGTTGCTTTTGCGGTTGGTTTTGCCGGGGCGTTAGATTGCAGTGGTTGGCTCTCGACTGGGTCAGCTGGGAGAGGTTCTCTCCATGGGAACAACGGCCTTCCCCATGGGGACGAATCGTTTCAACCACACAGACTGTCCATACGGTTGTTTTCAATAGACGGCTCACTTCGGGCCAGACGTCTGTAGCGCCAACCCGGGTGGTCCAGGCTAAGACCCTTGGCTGGAAGGGCGCGCGAGGTCGGGTTCCTTAGCGGTGGGAGCGGATTTTGATGGCGGCTGCGGCCAGGACCAGGGTGCCGGGGACGATCACGAACAGGGCCTGCAGCATCCACACGAAGACGACGGCCATGAAGACGGCGGCAAGCAACAACAGCGAGCCAGTCCAGTCCCGCAGTGAATCCGCCTTGGCGCTGGCGTACGCTGCGGCCCAGCGCTCGGGGCCGGGGGCCTCGGCGGACTGCTGGTCGGCGTCGCCTTCCCAGGTCACTCCGCCGCTCCAGTTGGCAGCGATCCGCAGGAACAGGACTGCCCCTGCCGCGGCGAGAATCAACGTGGCGGGCAGGATCGCTGCCCGGCCGGGCAGTTGACCCACCAGGGCGAGCAACAGGTTCAGGACAATCACGACGGCGGCTACCGCCGTCGTGGTTCCCAGCTTCCAACTGCCGTAAAGCGCGCGGCGGAAATTTCCCCAGAGGCTGCGGAGGGAATCATCCCTGCCGCTGAGGTGCCTTTCCAGGTGCGCGACGCCGGCCGCATAGGCAGCCGGCGCCGTCACCAACGGGATGGAGAGGAGGAGCACGATGACTCCGGCCAGGATAGTCTCGGCGAAGAGGGCAAAGCGGTTGACCGGAAGGCCGGGATTCTCCGAGGACTTGCCTGTGGCGTTCATAGTGCTCATTCTCTGTTGTTCCTAACCCTTGAGGCCCTGCGTGGAGACGCCTTCGACGATGTAGCGCTGGAAGACGAGGAAGAACACCAGCACGGGCAGGAGTGCAAGGACGGACATGGCGATCATGGCACCGTAGTCCGAGGACTGGGTTTGGTCCACAAAGAGCCGCAACGCCAGCGGTAGCGGGTATTTTTCGGGGGTGTTCAGGTAGAGCAGCGGGCCGAGGAAGTCGTTCCAGCTCCAGATGAAGGAGAAGATCGAGGTGGAGATCAGGGCCGGTTTCATCAGGGGCAGCATGATGGACCCGAAGATGCGGACGTGTCCGGCGCCGTCGATGCGGGCGGCTTCGTCCAGTTCGGCCGGGAGGCCGCGCATGAACTGGACCATGAGGAAGACGAAGAACGCGTCAGCGGCGAGGAACTTACCAATCAGCAGCGGGATGTAGGTGTCCACGAGGCCGAGCTGCTGGAACACGATGTATTGCGGGATGATCACCACGTGGAAGGGCAGCAGCAGTGTGGCGATCATCATGCCGAAGAACAGTCCACGGCCGGGGAAGTTGATCCGGGCGAACGCGTAGGCCGAAATGGACGCCGAGAGGACCGTGCCCACTACCGCGCCGACGGCCAGGATCAGCGAGTTGGTGAAGAACGTCAGGGTGGAGACCCCGCCGATGCCTTCCATGGCCGTGGCGAAGTTGTCGAAGCTGAAGTTGTTCGACCACAGCGAGGTGTTGGCGCCGCCGATTTCGGAGTTCGGTTTGAAGGACGAGGCGATCATCCATAGGGCCGGGTAGAGGACCATCGCCACCAGCGCCAAAGCGACAACGTGGAAGATGGTGCTCTTGATGCGTTTGGCCGTGCCGGATTCGGACTTCGGGTTGTACACCGGTGCCGTTGAGGGCTTCGTGGGAGCGGGCTGGGTGGGGGTTGCCATGGTTGTCATTTCGAATCACCGCTGTAGTGGACCCAGGACTTGGAGGTCTTGAAGAAGATCAGCGTGATGATGCCGACCACGATCACCAGGAGCCAGGCCATGGCCGAGGCGTAACCCATCCGGAAATCGGAGAAACCGCGCAAGTACAGGTAGAGGGTGTAAAAGAGGGTGGAGCCTGCCGGGCCGCCTTCACCGTTGGAGATGATGTAGGCCGAGGCGAAGATCTGGAACGCGTGAATGGTTTCCATCAGCAGGTTGAAGAAGATCACCGGGGAAAGCATGGGCCAGGTGATGTTCATGAACTTCCGCACCGGGCCGGCACCGTCCATCGAGGCAGCCTCATACAGGTCCGCCGGGATCTGCTTCAAGCCGGCCAGGAAGATCACCATCGGGGCGCCAAACTGCCACACGGTCAACAGGATCATCATGCCCATGGTCATGTTCGGGTTGCCCACCCAGCCGCCAAGGTTGATTCCGAAAAAGGACAAGCCCTGGTCCACCGGGCCGGAATCGCCAAACATGGCCTTCCAGACGATCGCGATGGACACCGATGCGCCGATCAACGAGGGGGCGTAGAACGCGGACCGGTAGAAACCCTGGCCCTTGCGCTTGCTGTTGAGCAGCATCGCGATCGCCAACGCCGCCGCGAGCTTCAACGGAGTACCGAAGACCACGTACTGCATGGTCACGCCCACCGACTGCAGGAACCGTTCGTCCTGGAACAAGGTGACGTAGTTATCGAAACCGATCCACTTGGGGGCATCGAAAAGGTTGTAGTTGGTGAAAGAGAGATACAGCGAGGAAATCATGGGCCCCACGGTCAGGGCGATGAATCCCAGCAGCCACGGCAACAAGAACGTGTAGCCGGCGCGGGCGTCCGCCCCACGCCGACGCGATTTACGCGGCGGCGTGGGAGCGGAAGCGGAACGCCTGCTCAGGGTTGGGCTTTGAGTCACAAGATCAGTCCGTCAGTAATGAAGCTCGGATCAGACACAGAGTGTCTGGATCAGGCGTTCTGCTTGATAAGGTCTTCGGCTTCCTTGAACCACGCATCAACTGCGCCGTCCACGGTCAACTTGCCGTAGTTGACGTCCGAGGCCACCCTCTTGAAAGATGCTTCGAGGGTGCCGAAACCGACGATGGGCGGCTCGGGAGCGTCTTTGAGGTACTTTTCGACCGAGGCTCCGTAGTCCACCACAAGCTTGTCGGTGCCTTCGAACGTGGTGCCATCGCGCTGGGTCTTCGACGCCGGAAGGCCGCGGGAGGTCTTGAAGATCTGGCCGACCTCGGGATCGTTGACCATGAAGTCAATGAAGCGGCCGGCTTGATCTTTGTACTTGGTTTTGGCGCTGGCAGACATCAGCATGGTGGGCTTAAGGAACAGGCCCAGGTTTTCAGGGTCATCCGACGGAACCGGCACCAGTTTGAGCTCCTTCGCGCCGCTATCGGAGAGATAGCCGGCCATGAAGTTATCCCAGTTCACCTCCGCCACAGTGGAGTTCGACGCGAAAGGCGATTTGGGGAGCAATTGTGTCACGCGTTCCTCGGAGATGATGGCTCCGGTGCCGCGCAGATCCGCCGTGAGGTTCCACCACTTCTTCAGGTCATCCTTGGAGAATCCAAGCTTGCCGTCCTCGGTGAAGGCCTGGATGTTGTTCTGCCGCAGCCAAATGTTGAACATCCACCAAACGCCGGTGTAATCGGAGCTGCCGAACAACGTCCCGTTGCCCTTGGCGCCAACCTCGGCCAGGAACGCGTTGAACTCCTTGTAGTTCCAGGTGCCGTCCGGCTCTGCGATTCCCAGGGAAGCGAGCTTGGCGGGATCGTAGTACACCGCGAAAGTGTTGGTGCTGGTGGGGATGCCGTAGGTCTTGCCGCGGATCTGGCCCGAGGGAAGGATCGACCTGTCGAATGCGTCCGTGTTGATCTTGACGGTGCCCAGGTCCAAGAGCTGGTTGCGCTGACCGTAATCGCGAAGATAGGAGAGATCGAATTGCATGACGTCCGGCAGGCCACCGCCAGCTGCCTCCGTGGCCCGCTTCGGCCAGTAACCACCGAAATCTGTGAAGTTGCCGGCAACTTTGATGTCCGGGTTCTTGGACTCAAACAGGGCAATGGCCTTACGGGTCCGCTCGGCACGGTCGTCGTTGCCCCACCACGAGTAATTCAGAGTCACCGGTTTCTCCGCCGAGCCGGTCTGGGCCGGCGATGAGGACTGGCCACATGCGGCCAGGAACGCAGCGGATGCGGTGCCCAGAGCCACCGTGCCCAGGAATTTCCTTCTATCGATCATGAGAGCTTCCTTGCTCGAGGTGTGACGTGATCGGCTCCCGGCTGTCACTCGGGTCTTTCGGCGAAGCCGCGACCGAAGTTTTGGGAGCATTACCGCCGCACACTTTGTTTGGAGGATTGTCCGTGACCGGTCACGGACTGTTCACGACAGCGTAGATATGTACAGTCGTTGATGTCAAGAGACTCGTGCAACGAAGCGCGATCGCACTCGCAACTCTCCCGATATAGTTTGGGCATGTGCTATTGCTGCGCGCCCGCATATCCGTGGGCCAATAACATCCGGGCTACTGACACCTCGCCGAGAGGCGCCGCGTGACCACTGGCGCGCCGTCGACTCCTCCTACCCGAGTGACCATCAGAGACGTTGCCCGGGCCGCCGGCGTGTCCCGGCAGACGGTCACGCGCGCCATCAACGAGATGCCTGAGATCAGCGAAGAAACCCGTGCACGCGTGATGCGCACTGTCGAGGAACTCGGATACCGGCCCAACCGCTTCGCCATCGACCTGTCACGGCAAAGGACCCATGCCGTAGGGCTGATTGTGGGGACTTTCCGTAACCCGTACTACGCTCAACTGGCCGATGCTTTCGTTGCGGAACTGAGAAGCCGCGACTGGCAGGTGCTCGTCAGTATGGCTTCCCAGGGCGAGGCCGACGCGGTGCGTTCGATGGCATCCCAAACCGACGCCATCATTGGTTACTTTCTGGAGCCGCAGACTAACTTCGTCCCGGCGGCGCGCGGAGTACCCATCGTCCTGTTGGAAGACCAGGCTACGATGCCAGGGGTTCACTCTGTTGAGCTCGACTTCAGAACCGGGATCTCAGACATGGTGGCGGCGCTTCGGGCCAAAGGTTCCCGTCGTTTCGCCATGATCGACGCCTCCAGTGCAAATCCAAAAGGCACCGCTCCCGGGTCCCCGCGTCGGCAGTTTTTTGAAGAAGCAGTCGGAGAAGAGTGCATCGTGGTTACGGAACCCGAGTCGATTGCAGGCGGCGTTGACGGCTTCAGAAGGCTACTCGACCTCGACCCTGAGATCGATACGGTTCTGGCTTTCAATGACTTGATGGCGATGGGCGCTGTTCAAGGTGCCCACACCCTGGGCGTCGATGTGCCGGGCAGGGTGCGGATCGTCGGCATTGACGGCATCTCTCTTGGCGAAGCGATCAGCCCAACGCTCACCACCTTGTCGCTGGAGACGCAGACCGTCGCGGCCCAGGCTGCGTCCATCCTCGCGGAGCTTTTCGCCGGGGAGCCCATGCCGTCGAGATCACTGACCCGCACCGTCACGCCAGTCCCTCTGTGGCGGGAATCGGCCTAAAACAAATTTACTGCCAAACCATTGACATCCTTGCAGCCTGTTTTTAGGCTTACGTGACCGGTCACGGAGCATATCTGTGGCCGATGGTGGCCTCATTCAATGCCACTTCGGCAATCGCTATCCCCACGAAATCCCACAAGAAGGATTCGACGATGAATCGTGCCCGAAAACTTTTTCCTGCCATTATGACTGCGGGGGTGATGCTCGCCGCCTTGGTCCAACCCGCCGTGGCCGCTCCCCCTCCCGCCCCCGGAGTCGCTTCAGTAACAGGCTCGGGTGCCCGTGGCCCTGCAGCCACTGGCGCGCCCTTCCAGCTTGAACAGCTGGATCGCGGCCTGGTGGCTGTGAGCACCGACGAAGGCGTGTTCCTCAGCTGGCGACTGCTCGGTTCGGAAGCCACGGGAGCTACGGAGACCGGCCTCTCAGGTCCTGACTTCACCGTTTACCGGGACGGTAAGTCAATTGGAACCGTCACCGACAGCACTAACTTCGCTGATCCCACCGGTTCCCCCACTTCCAGCTACTCGGTGGCGCCGGTGGTGTCCGGCGTCGAGCTTGATGCGAGCGCTCCAGTCACTGCCTGGCAGGACGGCCACCACGACGTACCGCTGCAGAAACCCGCCGACGGAATTACTCCGCGAGGAGAAGCTTTCAGCTACGAGGCCTTCGACGCCTCAGCGGCTGACGTAGACGGCGACGGCGCCTACGAGCTCGTGGTCCTCTGGAACCCGACCAACCAAAAGGACGTCTCGCAGAAGGGCTACACCGGCACCGTTTACGTCGACACTTACGAACTGGACGGGACGCTGCTTAACCGCCTCGACCTCGGCCCGAACATCCGGGCCGGACAGCATTACACACAGTTCATGGTTTACGACTTCGACGGCGACGGCCGCTCCGAAACCATGTTGAAAACTGCCCCGGGCACGAAGTCCACCGGCTACAACGCCGACGGCACCGTAGCCAACCAGGGGTACGTCACGATGCCCAAGTCCGACATCGACGCTGGTTACGCACACACCGACGATTACCGACTCAGCGCAGAGGGATACCACGCCCACCTGGTGGCCATGCTCCAAGGCTGGAGCGAGCACCCGGAAGTGAAGGCCGGAAATTGGCCAGGCACCGTTGAGGAGGCACTCGGCATTCCGGTGACCCACGACTACCCGCTCTCCGAGCAGAGCGCCACCGAGCTGACCGACTACTTCATCGACGTCTACGCACCATCCCGCAGCCCGCGGAACCTATTGCGCCAATTCGAAGGCTTCATCCTCGACGGTCCCGAGTACCTGACGGTGTTCGACAGCGCCACAGGCAAGGAACTGCAGACCATCCCTTACAAGCCAGGGCGCGGTGACGATGGCCTGCTGTGGGGCGACTACGCCTACGGTGTCATCGAGCCCGGCAACCGTGTTGACCGCTTCATCGCCGGCGTCGCTTACCTGGACGGCAAACGCCCGTCGGCTGTCTTCGCCCGCGGTTACTACACTCGAATGACCATGGTGACGTACGACTGGGACGGCAAGTCGCTCAAGGAGCGCTGGTTCGTCGACAGTGGCCACGTGCCCTTGACGAATCCGTTCAATGACACACCCCACGGTCGGGAGGGAACCGATCCTCAGTGGGGCAGCATGTCCTCGCAGGGCTTCCATTCGCTGAGCGCGGCAGATGTCGACGGGGACGGCAAGCACGAGATCGTCTACGGCTCCGCCACCCTTGATGACGACGGGAGCGTTCTTTACAGCTCCTACGCCACATTGCCCGAAGGAAGCGCCGCACCGGGAACTACCGCCAAACTTGGCCACGGTGACGGCATGTACGTCACCGACATTGATCCTAGCCGCCCGGGACTGGAAATTTTCAGTGTCCATGAGAGCGCCCGCAACGCGCCCTACGGCACCGCGATGCGAGACGCTGCTACCGGTGAAGTGCTGTTCGGAGCCTACTCCGGCAAAGACACCGGCAACGGGTTGGTCGGAGATGTGCGGACGGACGTACCTGGCCTTGAGGTGTGGGCTTCCATGCCGGCTGGAACAACGGCCAGTGGCCTGCTCAGCGCAAAAGGTGAGATCCTCTCGACCAAAAAGCCAGATCTGGTGGATGCGACCATTCACTTCGCCGCTGAACCCACCACCCAGACAATCTCCGGAAATCGGGACGGTGCAAAACGCATCGTCGACTGGGAACGAGGAACGTTGCTGACCGAAGAGGATACCTCCGGCAACCCGCCCCTCGTCGCGGACATCCTCGGCGACTGGCGGGAAGAACTCCTCATCCACACCAAGGACTCGACGAAGATGCGCATCTACACGAGCACCGAGGTGACAACGCATAAGCTCACTACCCTTATGCATGACAAGCAATATCGCGCAGAGATCGCCCGCCAGAACACCGTTTACAACTACCCCAGCCAAGTGGGCTTCTACCTGGCGAGCGACACTGACTGGTCCAAGGTGCCTATCCTCACCAAACCGGTCACACCAAAGGGGCCGAAGTTCATCGACCCGAGCGGCCTCATCGTGATACCGCCGAGTGCCGACGTCGACTATTACATCAACGGCGAGAAAGTCGGAACGGGTGGGCATAAAGCACCCGGTTCGGACGTAACGGTCGCCGCAGTTCCCAAACCGTTCCTGGCAATCGCAGAAGGTGCGACTGCCATCTGGACGCACAACTTCGGCAAGTAAGAAACCTACCCAAGGACAAGCAAGACGACCGCCCCATCGCCGTGACTCCTCACGGCGATGGGGCGGTCCCGTGCGTGCCACAGGGACCCCGGATACAGCTTGTAGACGAGCCCGTAAGGAGTCGGGGGTGGCGGTCTACTCCCCCACCGACTCAGCCGGAGAGATGGATCTTCCAGCTCAAGTCCTGATCTGCACTGACGCTGAGCACCAGGCCCTCTGCTGCTGCGGCGCTCAAGCTGTCGCCGAAGCCTGTGCTCGGTTCCACCGCCAATGCTGGCTGGGATGCGAACTCCCCGTTGTCCCAAAAGAGGCCGAGGTACGGCAACTCATCGGCTGACCATCCGATGCGCAGCCTCGAGCCCCCGCCTTGCGTGATGGTCGCGGCGCTGATGTGGACATCGGGCGGCACGAATGCCTTAAACGATGTGCCCTTTTTGAGCTCATTCAAGAGCGGGCGGAGCGGGAAGTGATGATGTCGCCCCTTCTCTGGGTACTCCTCAACCAAGCCCAGGGCCGCTAAGGGCTCTTCGGGATGGGCGCGAACAATGGTGCGCTTGTCGGCGAAGAATTGCGGATGAGCGCACCACAAAACAGGATGCAGCCCTGCTGCCCGTGTTGCTGCGGTGTATGAGAAAGTGAACCCCGTTTGGCTTCGTGAAATGGTTCGTTGAAGTTTGACCGGGACGCTGACGAGGTCTGTTTGTAGTGTGAGGTGATCAGAAGACCCGGCTTTAACATCCCACGGGATGTTCCAGACATCACCGTGATCGGGTACCAGCCGCCCGCCTTCCAGGACGTCTGCCGAAACAGAAGGGCACACCTCGTCCCATCCGCCCATGCCGGGCCGGAGGAAGGGGGCACCGTACCCGGGCCGGTCAGCATCGGTGGAGGGCAGGAGCCACTCGAAACCGTCACCGGTGGTCAGGCTGGTGATGCGCCCGCCCAATTCCGGGCGGACTTCCATCCGCATACCGTGCCCGCCGCGCAGGACGACACTCACGCTGTTCCGGACGCAGTGGCCAGACGTTGCCCGCAAGCGAGGACCGTTGTACAAGGAAGTCCAATAACGTTAGGCCCCACGGACCGGTCCCACCGACTCCCGAACAATGAGCTCCATCGGGTCAAGAATCAGCGCTTCGGGCGTTGCCTGCGTCCCGCGAATTCTTGCAACAAGTTCGCGCATGGCACGTGTACCCAACGCTTCAAGATCCATATGCACAGAAGAAAGCGACGGCACCAGGTACGACGATTCGGCCATGTCGTCCCAACCAAACACGCTGACGTCGCGCGGGACGGAGATTCCGTGCTCGTGGAGGGCGCGAATAACACCGATGGCCATCTGGTCGTTTGCGGCCACCACCGCAGTGACCTCGCTGAGTGCAGCGATCTTCTTTCCGGCCGCATAGCCTGAGCCAGGAGACCAATCACCGGGGGCGATCCCCACCGAGTTCAGGCCTAGTTCGGCAATGGCTTCCTGATAGGCGGCTTTGCGGTTTCGGGCGGAGGGCCATGCAGACGGTCCGGCAACGTGGAAGAAGTTCCGGTGGCCCAGAGAGGCCAGATATTCCACGATTTTTCCAGCGGCCGTGCCATCGGCCAAGCTGCCGCGGGCGCGCATCTTGTTGTCGTACTCGCCAGCCACGACCAGCGGAACACCGGAATCCAGGACCGCTGACTTGGGCCGTGGCACAAACGATAAGATGCCGGCAATGTCCTCACCCGCGAGCAAGGTCTTCAGTTGAAGGGCACGGGCTTCGGCCGTGCCTTCCATAGCCACTACATCCACCCGGTAGCCCTCGGCGTGGGCGGCGCCAGCAGCACCGCTGAGCATCCGTGCCGGAAAGTACAACGATGCTTCCGGTACAACCACCACGACGCTGGCCACAGGAAAGCCTGGTCTGCATCACCCTCAACAACAAAGAAGTCGGCGCCACCCTGCATCGATCTCCCCCGCCAAGCGGGCCACGAGCTCCTCTTCGCCCGGACCGTCGCCAATTACCTAATCAACGATTCACAGGCCACGAGCATGGTCTAGGCCCTCTACACCAAGCAGGTTGTGTATCTCTCGGAACCACCCGGACGAGCTGGCGTTCACCCGCGAACGAGGCACTCGGCGAACAGGCAACCGCTCCCCCAGCCATCGTTTGACCCATTCACCTTGCGTCCGCCGCGGCTGGTCTGCACCATGGCCGCTGACTTGAGCATGTCCCCAGATTTACACGCCCACACTGCGTCTGCATCTGGCAGGCGCCTGACGCTACGGAACTGCTCAACAGTTCCTTGTGAGGATAGCGGCGATGCGGTAGGCATTGGCGATAAGTGTGAGCGTGGGGTTGACCGATCCGTTGGTGGGATGAAGGGACCCGTCGCTGACGTACACGTTGGCTGTCCCCCAAACCCGGCCTTCCGGATCCGCGGCTGATGAGGACGGATCAGTTCCCATTCGGACCGTGCCGGCTGAGTGTTCGCCAGCGGGTGAACGCTGCGCCGGTACTTGGCCGGGGAGTTCCTTGAAGATGTCGACGATTTCGGAGCATCCCGCTGAGTCCAACCAATCCCGGCTTCGGGAATTGAGGTAGTCGCGATTTCGGAGTGTTTCCGGGTGGGTGGTGCGATAAATTCGTGCTGCCGGGACACCGCGGCGGTCTCGCAGGACCGGGTCGAGTTCGACGCGGGAACCGGGATGAGGCACTTCCTGACCCATGGACATAGTTCCGAGGATGTGGCCGACGGAGCCCCGAAGCCAATTTTTGTGCCCCGCTCCCCAGGCCGGGGCTTCGAAGTGGTCCGCCCATTCCGCCAGCTGGAGCGGGTAGGGCGCGAAGGCATCGAACAGTACGCCTCCACCGATGGTCTTCCTGTCATGTACGAAGTCGAAGGTCGCAACCGAATGGCCCGGCCCCCGGAATGTGGGTACTGGGGCGGGCGATATCCCGGCCTGCAGGGTCACGACGTGGCCCTGCAGATGCCGTCCCACGTGTTCGTTGCCCAGGTTTGATGCAAGGAGCAGACGGGGCGTCTCGACGGATCCGGCAGCCACCATCACCCGACCGCAGCCGATTTGGAATCGAGAGTCTTCGCCATCCGATTCAGTGACGATCTCAACTGCAGTCGCCTGGCCATTGGAATGGATGATTCTTACAGCCTGAGAACCTGTCAGGAGATCGCAATTTCCGGTTTTTAGCGCTGCCGGGATGAAGGTGTTGTGGCTGCCGTTTTTCGCACCCGTAGGGCAACTGTGTCCCATGCATTGCTGACAGGCTGAACAAGCTGGCCTGCCTGCACGAGGAATGCTGTTGATGGCGAACGGTATTGGGCCGTGCTTCCAACCGAGCCTGTTCGCGGCAGCGCCCAGGACGATCCGAGTCGGGTCGCCCTGGAGTGGCGGCATGGGATAGCCAGGGTGCCCAGGCATGCGTGCGGTGAGGGAGCCCGTGGCACCTGATACGCCCAGTTCGCGTTCCGCCCAGGCATAAGCGCTCGACATCTCGGAGTAGCCGATCGGCCAGTCGGCAAGGCTGCTGCCTGCGGGTACCCCATAGTCACTTGCCATTGAGAAGTCTTCCGGCAGGAACCGCCAAGCCATGCCCTGCCACAACCGCGTCCCTCCACCGAGGACCATCGCATTCAGACCCCAGGAATCACCACTGGAATCGCCATCGACGGTCCATTCACGCCCGTCTGGTTCCACCACAGAGCGGGGATTTCCGATCCCCGGACCGGCCAACGGCGAATAAAGTGCCATTCGTTTCCCATGGAGGTGGTCACCTCTGAGGTCGGCATCAGTATGCTCTCGGGAGCGTTCGATCAGCAACACCGAAGCGCCTGACTCCGCCAGAACACGCGCAGCCACGCCGCCTCCAGGACCGGAGCCGATGATGACGACGTCGTACGACTGTCGAAGGTGATGAAGAGAGGTCGAATTCGGACCCGACTCTTGGCCCGGCGTCGATGCGAAAGGCCACGGGTCGAAATTGAGCAGGTTCCAGCCCGCAGGAGGACGGGCAGTCGTTCCACCGTAGTAGCCCTCACGGCATATTCTGATCAACGTTTTTATGGCTGCAGCAGTCCGTTCGTTCTCGCTGAGCTGAGAAAGGATGTGCTCCGTAGCGGCCTGTTCAGCCGAGCCGCGGCGCAGCTCCTGGAATGCCACTGCCAAGGTATTGAGCGCCGGTTTTGCCCAGCTGAGGTCCGTGTTCCATGCGGCTGCCAGGTAGCGTTCAATTCCGCCTTCCCAGCCCCCAGGCGAGTTTTCGTCGGGAGGAATGACCGCGTTAGCGGCTGCGGCGAGGAACGGTCTGAGTGCCTCGAAATCTTTCAAAGTGCTGCCATTCTGGATGGTGACCGGCTAAAACATCGTCTTGCCAAACAAGAATTGGCCCCGGACAACAGGGAGATTGGGGTCCCGGGCGGGCGCGGCAAGCAGGTAGAACGGTCAGAGGTTGAGTTCGGGCAGGCGCTACACGTGCGTTAGCTGTTTCTCGCTGCACGTCGGAGTATGGCGACCAACCACTGGAGTGCCGGGTCCACGGAGTTGGTGGGGTGCCAGTGAGCGGATTCGACCAGGTTCCCGGGCGTCATCGGCGTCTCCGCGATAACGAGGTCCAGGCGGTCCATGTACCGCTCCGCCATCCTCCGTGGAATGATTCCGATCATGCCGGTCCCGCTGACCATGAAGGGAACCGGGAGTAGTCCGCGGACAACGACGCTCGTGCGAGGGGATATGCCAGCGTCGGACAGCATAATTGTGGCGGGCGTGGCGATGTTCTCACCGAAGGCTCCGATGACGTGGCGCATCGTAGCGATGTCGTCCAAGGTCAATTTGCCATCCTCAAGACGAGGATTGTCCCGGGCAACGACACACACAAATGTGTCACGGAACAGTTCCTGGCGTCGTCCAGGGACTGTACTTCCTGCCCGAGCTATAAAGACATCCCTTTTCAGCAGCTCTGATGGGGCCACAGTCGAACCTGCCGGGAGTGCATCAAACTCCACCGCAACCCCCGGCGCTTCTCTGGACAAGAGCCGAAACAGTGGACTTGTCAGTTCTTCCAAGACGAAGTCCGACGCAGAAATGAGAAATGTGCGAGTGCTTGAGAGCGGGTCGAACGACGGCAGGACTTCGAGAGTGCGGGTTACTTCAACGACTGTTTGCCTGACGATGGGTTGGAGTGCTGCGCCCTTCTCTGTCAGCGTGAAGCCCCTGCCCACCCTGGTGAGTAGTTCGTCGTCGAACTGTCTCCTTAGCCTGGTCAATGCCCTGCTGACCGCAGGCTGGGTCATCTCGATCTTCTCGCCCGCCCGGGTAAGGTTTTGCTCGGTCAAAATAGCATCCAGAACTACCAAGATGTTTGCATCGATGCGCCGCAGTTCTTTAATTTCCGGCTCCCCTCCTGATATCTCCGGCTCAGCCTATCTGAACACGTTGCTGATACGTGTTCACGGTTGAAACACAACCGCCGTCAGTCGACGGACAGTGAAGCCGTCCAGACTGAACGAACATTGGTGAATTCGCGCATACCCTCCACGGAGAGCTCTCGTCCATACCCGCTGAGTTTGGTCCCGCCAAAGGGCAACCGGGGGTCTGACGCCACAACGCCGTTGACAAACAGGGCGCCCGATTCGATGTCCGCCCCGAGGCGCAAACCCTTTGCAACGTCGGCGGTCCAAACACTGGCGCCAAGCCCGTATTGGGTATCGTCTGCATGGATTGCCGCCTGTTCCGGCGATCCTGCCCGGATGATTGCCATAACGGGGCCGAAGGTCTCCTCCCTGAAGACAGGCATGTCCGGCGTAACGTCGGCCAGAACGGTTGGTGCGTAGTAGTTACCGGGTCCGGGGATTCTCTTGCCGCCGGTCAGCAAACGAGCTCCCATGGCTATTGAGTCCTGGACCTGTCGGTCTATGTCATCGACAAAAGATGGCTTCGCCAATGGTCCGATTTGGGTTGCCGGGTCCAATGGTGAGCCCACCTGGAGCGCCTCCACCGCGGGGACAACCAGACGTTCGAATTCGTCGGCTGCTGGTTCTTCCACGATGATGCGCTTTGCGCAGAGGCAGCTCTGTCCGGCGTTGCCGAACCTTGCTTTGACGGCGTTTGGCACCACTGCAGGAATGGGCGCGTCGCCAAGGATGACGAATGGATCGGATCCGCCCAGCTCCAAAACAGTCTTCTTCAGTGCCCGGCCAGCGGCCTCAGCGACGTTTGCGCCTGCTGCTTCACTGCCCGTAAGCGTCACTGCGGCGACCCGCCGGTCAGCGATGATCTCATTGACCAGAGCGTGCTCGCTAAGCACGAGGGAAGTAAAGAGCCCGTTTGGGAACCCTGCGCGTTCAATGATGTCCTGCAATGCCAGCGAGCATCCGGTGACGTTTGAGGCGTGCTTGAGCAATCCTCCGTTACCGGCAGTGAGTGTAGGTGCAGCGAACCTGATGACCTGCCAATACGGGAAGTTCCACGGCATGACCGCCAAGACTACGCCGATCGGCTCGTAGGAGATGTAGGACCGTTCGGCGTTAGTCTCTACCGCCTTCGGGGCCAAAAACTCCTCAGCATGATCGGCATAGTAGTCACACGCCGTGGCGCACTTAAGCACTTCGGCTATGGCTTCACTAACGGGCTTGCCCATTTCCGTGCTGATGATCTCCGCGTGTTGTTCCGCTTCGGTACGCAGGAGCTCGGCAAGGCGGCGAAGCGGCTCAATCCGTTCAGCAACAGATGTCCGCCGCCAATCGCGCTGCGCGGCCGTGGCGGCCGCAAGAACACCGTCCAACCGGTCCCGGGAGATCGACGGGTAGGTCTTCAGTTCTTCGCCTGTGCTCGGATCGGTCATGGTCAATGTGGTCGCACGGGTTACGCTCTCCAGCATCATTGTCTTGCTTCCTCACGTGGTTGTGGTTCGTGGTGCTTCCTGGTGCTGCCGTCAGTCCGCGCTGCAGGGACCTGGATGCCTGGGCTTCGCTGTTCGATGATTCGGTTCGAGATTGATCCCAATCCCTCGACGGTCATTGTGACGGTATCGCCAACCGTCAGCGGCGGCGGATCCTGAACACCTGCACGCCCCCAAAACTCGGCCAGTGCGCCACTGGCACATGTTCCAGTAGCAAGCACATCCCCTGCCCCGACCCACGCGTCGCGGGACGCATGGACCAGCAATTCTTCGAAGGACCAAGCCATGTTTTTGAGGTTGTCCCCACCAACGTGGTGACCGTTGACGCTGACCGTCATGGTCAGGTTCAGCCGATCACCGGAGCGGTGATCATCAAGTTCGTCCGGGGTGGTGATCCATGGACCCATGGTGTTGGCAAAATCCTTGCCTTTGGACGGGCCTAGTGAGACCTGCATTTCCCGCTTCTGAATGTCGCGGGCAGACCAGTCATTAAAAACGGCATATCCGACAATGTGATCTCTGGCTTCTGCTGCGTTGACATCACGAACGGTACGTCCAACTATGGCGGCAACTTCGAGCTCGAAGTCCAAGGCCTTCGTCAGGGGAGGCATTGGGATGTCGTCGTTGGGTCCTGTAAGGGAGTGGGGATTCATAAATAGAAATGCCGGGGCTTCATACCAAGCTTCCGCCACTCCCCCGACCCCGGCTACGGATTTCGATACGCCAACGACGTGTTCTTCAAAGACCACGAAGTCCCGCATCGCTCCTGGTCGATAGGGAGCCAGCAAGGTGACGTTCTCAACTGGTTTGCCGCCGCGGGCGACAGCTTCCGCCTCAATGGCATCCCGCATGGTTTTGGGGAGGCAAAGGATCTCCAAAAGCTCGGGTTGCCCGATCAGCGGGTGTATGTGACCGCCGACGACGGCCCCGAGCTGCACGGGGCCGTCGTCGCTGAAGCGGGCCAGACGCATCAGTAATCGAGGGTTTCGTACAATTCACGGACGCGGGTCTCGAGCTCTGGGATTGCCTTACCGAGCGCGTGCTCTTTGAAGTGGTCGTACTGGCCGTGCGCCGCGAATGCATCCGCGTCCTTGTAGACCTCGAAAATACGGAATACGTTGGGAACTTCCGGGTCAACGTAGGACTGGTAGTAGATATTGCCCGGCTCGGTGCGTGTGGCCGGAGAAAGGCTCTCGAGCGCCTCGCGGACGATTTCTTCGCTGCCCGGCTTTACGGTCCAGATTGCGTTGCAGACAAATGCCATTGTTTTTCCTTCGTTTGTGGGTTTGGTGGCCGAAGCCTTGATCAGGATCCGGAGGGTTGAGCCGAGGAGTCGATCATCCAACCCTCGATCGTTCCCGAGTTTTCAAACTCTGCAGTGTGCAGGATTCTTCGAACGTCAGCATCTTCAAAAGTGAACTTTTCCGAGAGGAAGACGTCCACAAGCGACAGGGCATCCACGGCTGAGGTGCTCAATGCGCCCAAAGTGAGGACATTGGCGTCATGATGAACCCGTGCCGTTGTGATCGTCTCCGGGTTCGTGCCGACGACGGCCCGGATTCCTTTAACTTTGTTTGCCGTGATTTGCTCCCCGATCCCAGTGGCGCCGACGACGATGCCCAGGGACGGTTGGCCCAGGTCTTCATCGGCGATGACTGCCTGCCCGGTGGCCACGGTGAACTTCGGATAATCGTCTCCATCGTCAAATTCGGAGGGGCCATGATAATTAACTTCATGGCCGCGCTCACGAAGCCGGGCGAGAAGACTCTGTGCAAGATTGAAGCCGGTATGGTCGGCTGAAAGGTGGATGCGCACGTGTACTCCTGAGGATCTGTGCCGGCACGAATCTACGTCGAATCGAGTCCGGAAGTGGGTGGGCTAGACGGGAGGGGCTGAATAGAGGCCGAGGTCCACGTCGTTGAAGGATTCGCGGGCAACGAGTTCGTTCATGGGGTTGGCTGTCCCCCACTGGTCCTGCGTGTCGATGTCCTTGATATCCATGATGCTGGGGTGCCAACTGTCTTCATCGATGCTTCTGAGTGCTGTGGTGTATTCGACGGTGTTGCCCATCGGGTCCAGGAAGTAAGAAAACGTGTTGTCACCGGCATTGTGTCGGCCAGGACCCCAAACAAGGCGGGCGCCGGACCGCAAGACGCGGCCAGTTCCACGCATCCATTCCTCCAAGC
Source organism: Paenarthrobacter sp. TYUT067 (assembly GCF_023656375.1). NCBI lineage: Bacteria > Bacillati > Actinomycetota > Actinomycetes > Micrococcales > Micrococcaceae > Paenarthrobacter > Paenarthrobacter sp. TYUT067. The sequence goes on along the minus strand of NZ_JAMOIT010000012.1, from coordinate 84,434 downwards.
CGCGCATTTCAAAGGAGACGTGATGCAGGGAAGCGTGAGGGCCGCGCGCAATGGCGAAGGAGTGGTGCAGTTCGTTGCACCGCATGAAGTACATCATGTCTCCCATTTCCTCGCTGTGAAGGATGTCGCTGACTGCGAATTGGAGGTGGTCCTCGTACCATTTTCGGGTTGCCTCGGGGTTGGGCGAGTTAACCACGACATGGGAAATCCGAATCGGGATTGCTTCACGTTCCTGGATCTTTCGGTGGTACCGCAAGGCGACGTCGGCGGACACTTCTAGGGTGCGCCCATCGCCGTCGAAGAAGCGGAAGCCGTAACCACCCCCGGGGGTTTTCAGAGACCCAGGTTCGGTAATCAATTGCACGCCGGCGCTGCGCAGCTGCGTGGCCAGCGTGTCGACGTCGTCGGGTGTTGCGGCACCGAAGGCGACAAGGTCGATGCGTTTGTCTGCTTTGCGGAGACGAAGAATGTAGTATTCCGGGGAGCCCGATGCCGAAAGATAGACAACTTCTCCGTCGTTGACTACTGCGTTCAGTCCCCACACTTCCGTATAGAACCGGACTGCTGTATCCAGATCAGGGACGGCGAGGTCCAAATGCCTCAGGTGGGTGATGAGCCGTTGCGTCATTGGTGGTCTCCATATCTTTCTTCGGCGCGTCCTCGCGTCCGATCAACTCTTTTTCGATCGTATGCGCGGCCCGGGAAGCGGGGAAATACTCGATTGCGATACCTAGCATTGACACAATGAGGGCAATGCCAAATCAAAGAGGAAGGCACTGAATGTCGATTGCTGCCCGAGATCTAAACTTGTTGGTCTCACTGCTGGCACTCCTGGAAGAAGCCAATGTCTCCCGCGCCGCCGAGCGCCTGGGGATTGGCCAGCCCGCCATGAGTTCAGCGTTGGCCCGACTGCGCCGGCACTACAAGGATGAATTGCTTCTTCGTGTTGGACGGGACTACGAGCTGACACCGCAGGCGCGTCTGCTGCTACCGCAACTGAGGCAAACAGTAGCGATGATGGAACAGGCGCTGGGCATTGAGGAAGTCTTCGATCCGGCGAGCAGTACCCGGACGTTCACGATTTTGGCATCGGACTACCCCGCCGTCGAACTACGGGACAAAATTGCCGCTGCCACACTTGCCGCACCCCGCGTTCGTATCGAGGTACTTCCCCTGCCTGAAGTGCCGTCCTACACGGACCGGGAACTCCTCTCCCATGACTTTGCAGTACTTGTTCCAGGCGGCGGTTTTGAGGGCCGCAGCCATGTGCTCTTCACGGATGAATACGTGTGCCTGCTTGACCAGGAAAACGAGCGCATACGGGACAACACCATCAGCTGGGAGGATTTCACAGATCTGCCTCATGCAGTCGCCGGCTTCGGTCAGGGACACAAGACGCCAGCCGACCGTGTTTTGCTGCAGCTCGGCTTCGCCCGGTTGCCGCGGGTGAAGACAAATGGGTGGCTTCCCCTGCCGGCCATCATCGCTGGTACCGAGCTTGTCGCGCTGGTCCCTGCAAGGCTCGTCAGCCGATTAGGTCCAATGACCGGAACTGTAGGGCTTCCCACGCCTTTTGATCCTGTTCCCATTGTCGAAACGCTTTGGTGGCATGCGTCCAAAGACTCGGATCCGGGGCACCGCTGGCTGCGTGGCTTCCTGACCGCCGAGGAGTCCTAGCCCCTATCGCTTGCATGCCTCTGGGCAATAGGTGCCATCCTCAGGGACCATTTCCCGCACACTCACCACTTCACTAGCGTGATGTCAAACAGATGTGGCTGTGCAATGGAAGGATCAAAATGACGGTGGCAAAGGTGCTGGTCGTCGGTGGAGGTATCACCGGAACGGTGGCAGCAATCGCGCTTGCTCAACGAGGCGTCAAAGTGAGCCTCGTCGAAAAATCTTCGAAGTACTTTGGAGTCGGACACGGCATTACCGTCCAAGGAAATGCGCTGAAGGCTTTGTCGGAAATAGGGGTCGCCGAGCAGGTAATGGCCAAAGGCGTCACCTTCGATTCAGTCTCAGTCCGTCACGCAGACGGTCATGAGCTTGTCAAAGTCCAAACTGCAAAGACAGGTGGACAGGAACTCCCATCCACCATGGGCACGCTGAGGTCGGATTTGCAGACGATCCTGGTCAACAAGCTTCACGACTCAGGTGTCGACCTTCGCCTGGGAATGAGCCTGACAGGTTTTACAGAGGAACCCGGTGCGATCGAAGCCCAGCTTTCCGACGGGTCGACAGAAAAGTTCGATCTCATCATCGGAGCCGATGGCATCCGATCGTACACCCGGACCCTTCTAGGCATCACTGATACGCCCGCGCCGTCCGGTATGGGTATCTGGAGGGTCGTTACGGGCCGAACTCCGGCCATGAACACGGCGGCCGTCTACTACCATGGGCCTGCTTACAAAGCCGGCTACGCGCCGATTTCGGAAACGCAATGTTATGCCTACATTCTCACCGACCCAGCCGGGGGCCAGGAAGACGGGTGGACGCCCGCCGAGACGGTTCGAAAGCTCGCTGAGGACTATCACGGAACGTGGGACTACCTCCGCGACAGTATTACCGAAGCCACGTTCGTGAACTTCTCACCGATCGAGTGGCTGATGGTCGAAGGTCCGTGGCACAAGGGCCGAATCATTATGATCGGCGATGCCGTGCACGCATGCCCTCCCCTCATCGCTCAGGGTGCCGCTATGTGCACCGAAGATGCTGTCCTACTGGCGGACTACGCCACCCGGGACGGTGATCTCGAAAGCAACCTGACAGCATTCGAAGAACGCCGAAAACCGCGCGTGAAACTGGTCCTGGACGCATCGCTACAGATGGCCGATTGGGAAATCCACCCTGATGCTGACGGAGACCCCGCAGGACTCATGGCGGACACGCTTTCCAGACTCGCCGCCCCGGCATAAGCCGCTCCTACACGACCCTCTGAGGACCACCATGAACAACATTCCCCGCCGGGTTGTAACCGGCCACGATTCCCACGGCGTTTCCCTGGTCATTTCCGACGGTCCGGTGCCGGTTCATCGGGACCTGCCCGAAGACGGCGTTTCTTTCTATGAGGTCTGGCAAACCGACCAGACCCCGGCATTGCTTTATCCCGAAGAACCAAGCGAGCCCACCAACCGGGATCTCAGGGTGCCCCCGGGACCTAACGGGACCAAGATCCGGATTAACGAGTTCCGGCCTGGGAAAATTAACGCGCAAGGGCTTCAGTCTCCGATACACCGGACAGAGTCGGTCGACTACGGAATCGTTCTGGACGGGGAGATCGTCTTGGTTCTGGACGACAGTGAAGTCACGCTGAAGGCCGGAGACATCGTGGTCCAGCGAGGCACTGACCATGCGTGGGTCAACCGTGCTGAAACAACGGCCCGGGTTGCCTTCATACTTGTAGATGGCCAATTCACCCCTGAACTGACATCAATTCTGCCTGACGATGTCCGATCACGCCTGATGCTGGCCGGACCGAAGGACTAGATCCGACGTGGCCTTGAAAATTGATCACATCGGTCTCAGCGTTGAGAACTTGGATGCCCAGATCAATTCGTACGAACAAGCCCTGGGCATGAACGTCACCAAGGAATTCAGTGTTGAGGAACGACCCATCCGGGCGGCGTTTCTGTCCGGCAACGGATTCGTTCTGGAGTTGCTGGAGCGGCCCGGGTCCTCCGCCAGGCCTGTCGTTAGCAGTCCCGCCGAGGCTGTGCTGGCCCGCGGCTTTGGCCACGTCTGCCTCCGGGTAACCAAGCTCGACGCGCTTCACCGCGACCTGGTCCGTGCCGAAGCATCCGAAATCATGGCCCCGCAAGGCGCACCGGAAGAACACGTCCGGATGTCGTTCGTCGAGGGCCCTGAAAAAAACCTGATCGAACTCCTTGACTACGAAAGCCCGCTATGACCACGACGAAGCAACTACCAATGCTCCTGCCGGACCTGGCCGGAAAAACCATCGTCGTCACCGGCGCTAACGGCGGACAGGGCCAAGCTGAGGTCGCCCTGCTCCTGGCTAACGGAGTCACTGTTATAGCCACCGACCTGGCAGAGGACCCCGCCCCCCAACTCCTGGCGGCAGAAGAAGGCAGCGAGGGCGCCCTTGTCTACCGCTCTTTGGATGTCGCTTCAGGCGCTGGCTGGAAAGATCTCGCGGCGTGGATACGCACAGGAGGCAAGGACTTGCACGGGCTGGTGAACAACGCCGGCATCCCCCACCGCGCCCGCATCAACGACGTCGAGGAGACAGATTGGAACCGGGTCATCGCCATTAACCTAACCGGCCCCATGCTCGGAATCCAGACCCTTTCGCCGTTGATGACGGCCGGGGCATCCATCGTCAATATCGGTTCTTCAGCCGCACTTAATGCCCATTACACGGTTGCTTACACTGCCAGCAAGTGGGGGCTTCGGGGGCTCACTCACTGCGTTGCAACACAGTTGGGGCCTCTTGGAATCCGCACCAATATCGTGCATCCGGGCTACATTGAGACGCCCATGATGGCTGCAGCACCCACGGTGATGACTAACGCACAACTGGCCCTCACCCCACTCGAGCGCACCGGCCAGCCCGAGGAGATCGCAGCTGTCGTCGCCTTCTTGCTTTCGGACGCCGCAGCATATGTGTGCGGCGCCGAAATCCCAGTGGACGGCGGCTTTACGTCCTCCGCTGGGGTCAAGTACATGTCCGATACCATCGCCGCGGCCGCAGCCGCCAATCAACCTACGGAGCCTGCAAGTGTTTGAATATTTTCCCACCAACTATGTCTGGAGCCTGAGCGTTGTCGCCACGTTGAATAACGGCGGCCTCATCGACGAAGTGGACAGGGCTTGCAAGCCAGTACTCGAAGCAGCCAAGAACGGCGACGACGCCGGAACCGAAGAGCTGTACGCCGCTTGGGTGGCCGTCGCCGACCAGTTGATCGCTTCCGCTCACGCAGACGAAGCGGCTGGACGGACCATCGCAGCAGGCGATAAGTTCTACCGGGCCAGCCTCTACGTCTCGCAAGCCGAACGATTGCAGTCACCAACTTGGTCCGGACGAAACGAGGCTTACCAAAAGTCCATCGATCTACTATTGCGCAGCGTCGAGTACCGGGATCCGGCCTTCAGCAGGGTGGAAATTCCCTACCAGGACACCTCGCTGCCTGCCTACTTCCTTAAGGCCGAACCAACAGACGGCCGTCCAGCACCTGTGATGATCCAGTGGAACGGACTCGATAGCACCAAGGAGATGATGTACTACTCCGGCTTCGCTCACGAGCTGGCCCGGCGCGGCATCTCAACACTGATGGTGGACACCCCGGGCAGTGGCGAGGCACTTCGGTTGCGTGGTCTGACTGCACGCTACGACACCGAACATTGGGCGGCCGCCTGTGTGGACTACCTCGAAACACGACCGGACGTCGACGCCAGCCTGATCGGCATCGTGGGCTGGTCGTTGGGCGGCTACTTCGCCCCGCGTGCTGCAGCCTTCGAGAAACGACTCAAGCTCGTTGTGGCCTGGGGCGCCAACCACAACTGGGGTGAAGTCCAGCACGGTCGACGCCACCGGGAGGGTGAGAACCCGGTCCCCCACTATTGGGACCACGTGAAGTGGGTTTGGGGACAGACCGACATCGAGGAGTTCATGGCCGTCGCGGATAAGGTCACCCTCGACGGAGTCGTTGAGAAGATCACTGTCCCATTCCTGATCACCCACGGCATCCGGGACCGCCAAATCTCGGTCAAGTACGCTCACCAAAGCTACGAGCAGGCCGTCAACAGCTCCAAACGTGAGTTGCGGATCTTCACCGACGACGAGGGCGGCACCGAACACATCAGCATCGACCATATGCCCATGGCATCTGTATTTATTGCCGACTGGGTCGCCGAGGTGCTCACTAACGCCAACGCTCCGAAAGCCACAACCGCCGCCCTCTAGCCTTAGGTCTCATGAGGCAGTCCGCTATCCCACCTAGGACAGCGGACTGCCTCTTTGCTGCGGATGGTCAGTCAGCGCCGACGGTGGGATAACGACATTGGCCAAACTCCTGCGACCAAGCCGCGGCACGCCAGCGAGGAGAGACGGTGCTATCCACTGTCTCCCCTCGTTGCCTTGCCAATAGAGTTATCGGGTCGCCAGATGCTCCGACCGGACGGCAAGAGTCTCCGCGGAGTTTTGACCCGCCCCCATCTGGTCAATGAAGACCGTAGTCTTCCGTGAGTGGGACTCGACTGCGGCCTCTAGAATGCGTAACCCGTGGATCACCTCTTCCGGAACAATGGGGAGGGCGGTTCCTTCCAAGAGTGCTTGAGCAAGACGGCGGTAGAAGATCTTCCAATCTCCGCGCTCGGTTGAAATCCTGGACTGGATTCCCTGCACCGTGAGGATGCCGCGATGTGCGTCGTCTTCCAGTCCCCAGTCATCGCCGCTTGGCGGAAGGAGTGAAACCAACGCCTCCTGCTGGACGTCGAACCCGCTCTTTACAAATGACCCTTTCGTGCCCTGCACTCTGAACCGCGGTACAGGGGTGGAAGTGTGGGCGCTCATGCAAAGGTGAGTCCTCACACCACTGACATGGGTCATGGCAACGAACGTGTCGTCGTTGGCTTGAGCGCCGGGACGCCGAGTATCAACCTCGGCGTAGACCGATTCCACCGGTCCGAATAAGCACAGTGCCTGGTCCACCAGATGGCTTCCCAAACCGGCCAGTCCCCCGTCCAACTCTGCATCCGCTGCCGCGTCCCGCCAGGTTGAACCAACCGTTGGTATCCACTTTGCAATGGCATTCTCAAACCTTGTGACCTCTCCAAGGCTGCCCTCGGTTACGAGCTTTGCCACTGTGAGGAAGTCACTGTCCCACCGACGGTTCTGGAAGCACGTGTAGACCAAGCCGCTCTCTGTTGCCTGCCGGTTGAGGTGTTCGGCTTGTAGTGATGTCGTGGCCAGCGGTTTATCCACGACGACGCCTATTCCCGCGTCGAGAAGTTCCGCGCTGAGTGCAGCGTGTGTGCTGTCCGGCGTGGCTACGATGGCAATGTCCGGGAGGACACCTGCGGCTACCATCGACTCGATGTCTGGAAAGACCCCAGTACCTGGGTTTTCTCGTGCAGCCGCGGCACGGCCTGCTTCGGAACGGACGACGATGGCCGTTACATCCGTCTCTGGGACACTTCTCAGCAACGGGACATGGATTCTGCGTCCGCTAAGGCCGTAGCCGATAACTGCGACCCGCAAACGATTCCGGGTTAGTGATTTCACGGTATTTCCTTAGGTCGTGGTCCGGTCATTGATGCAATCGGCCGATAACGCCAGGTCAAGGGCCATCGCGGTAATGCCGTGAAGCGGCTTCGAGCGAGTGGCTTCAACAGATAGGACCCCAAGCGTGCCTGCTGGGAGGCACTGCATGAGGGACTCCCGGATGCCAAAAAGAACCTCTTCACGCTCGGCATTCCTTGCTCCGACTGCTACATCCGTGAGATTGAAGAGACTGATAATCGGTGCCAGCACCAGTCCAACGGCTCGCCCTGCATCGCGTGATGCGCGCAGGGCCTGCCGCATGGCCAGCACATTGTGGGCAGCTTCCGTGTCCGGATTGTCAGGGAAGCTGTCCAATGCCCCGGGTCGCCGGCCCAAGTCCCAAAGGATCGGTGCGTCCGACTCGATGGAAGCATATTGTGTTTTCTCCCCCGCAGCATCGACCACGGTACTCAGATTCCCGCCGCCCGGACGCCGAACGACATGACCGTCAAGGATCAGTGTGCATTGCAATTCAGCGCCAACATCGGCATAAAGAAGATCCCGATGTCCGGGCCGCTCGTCGAGAGCGGCGATCGCCGCTGCTCCGGTTGCTTCTTCGACGACGGCGGGGGCGAAGCCAGAAGCCCATTTCCGGACATCGCCGAGGTCCCACGGCGCCCCTGCACCAACCCCGAAAGCCCAGACGTCATCCCGGTTCCAGTCATGTTCCCTTAGAAGGGTGTTGGCAGCACGCTCGATCTCCGCTAGGAAAGCTATCCGGCTCTGTCCGGGTTCGAGCACGCCGTACCATTGCCCGAGGAACCGTCCGGCGGCACTCACCAACGCAAGCTGTGCATTCGTTTGGTGCAGGATCAAAGCCAGGATTCCGTGCCTCTCCCGGGACAGGCTGTAACCGGACGCTGGCCTTCCTCCCGTGGAAGCCTGGGGGCCAACGTCCTCAAGTATTCCGGCACTGCAGAGCCTGGAAATCCGGTCCTCAATGGTCGATCGGGACATGCCTGTAGCGGCGATAAGATCCGCCTTGCTGTGGCTCTTTCCATCCCGAAAGAGTTGGGCGACCTCGCCAAGGCTCCACGGCAGCGCAGTACGACCACCAGCCATAAGTCGGTCTGGAAGTTCTGGCAACCGAGTGGTCATCTTCAGCAAAGCCGGGGCCGCCCCTCAGGCCTGCTGGCTGAAGGCTGCATCAAATGACGCTGACGGCTGTTCCCAAAGAAGCGACCGCGTAAACGCCAATGCTTCGGGGGCACCGTGGAGGCGGTCCATGCCGGCGTCTTCCCATTCCACGGAGATGGGTCCGTCGTAGCCGATGGCGGTGAGGGCGCGGAAGGATGACTCCCATGGCACGTCGCCGCGTCCGGCGGAGACGAAGTCCCAGCCGCGGCGGGGTTCGCCCCAGGGCAGGTGGGAGCCCATAACGGTGTTCCGGCCGGTGGGGCGGAGCTTGGTGTCCTTGCAGTCCACGTGGTAGATCCGGTCCTTGAAGTCCCAGATGAAGGACACGGGGTCGATGCCTTGCCACATGAAGTGGGACGGGTCCCAATTTAGGCCGAACGCTTCGCGGTGGCCGATCGCTTCGAGGGTCCGGACGGTGGTCCAGTAGTCGTAGGCGATTTCGGACGGGTGGACTTCGTGGGCGAAACGGACGCCGCATTCGTCAAAGACGTCCAGGATGGGGTTCCAGCGGTCGGCGAAGTCCTGGTAGCCGGCCTCGATGACTTTTTCGGGGACCGGCGGGAACATGGCCACGTATTGCCAGATGGAGGAGCCGGTGAACCCAACCACGGTGTCCACGCCCAGGGCCTTGGCCAGGCGCGCGGTGTGCTTCATTTCCTCGGCGGCACGTTGACGGACGCCTTCGGGCTCCCCGTCGCCCCACACGCGCGAGCCGACGATCGCTTCGTGGCGGAAATCGATGGGGTCATCGCAGACGGCCTGGCCCTTGAGGTGGTTGGAGATGGCCCAGACCTTCAGGTTGTACTTCTCCAACACGGCAAGTTTGGATTCGACGTAGCCGGGTTCGTCCCAGCGCCAGGCATCCAGGTGGTCTCCGGAGACGGCAATTTCCAGGCCGTCATAGCCCCAGCCCGAGGCAAGGCGGGCGACTTCCTCGAAGGGGAGGTCGGCCCACTGGCCGGTGAACAGGGTCACAGGTTTGGTCATACTGTGACTCCGCTCAGCTTTCGGGCCTCCTCAGTATCAGTGATCAACCGCGACCCCGCGGCCAAAGCTGCCTTGCGCAGGGCGGCCTGCTGACCTGCGATCTGGTCGAAGGGGTCATCCCACGTGTTCCAATGGAAGCCCTCGTATTCGCTGGAGATGACGTTCGAGTATCCCGCGTCAACGTATTCCTTGATGATCTCCGGCAAGGGGACGGACGTTTCTGTGCCAGTGGAGTCAATCTCGTAGAACTTGCCGTGGGTGTGCACAGCCCAGGGCAGAACCTCGGCCCAGGCCTGAGGAGACTGGTGCCCGAACATGCCGACGGCCTGGATGGCAATGGAGAACGCCGTTTCTTGGCCGCACAGTGGCGCGGCCTTCTCGGCAAACTGGACCATCTCTTCGTGAATGGCGTGATCGTCGATCAGCTGTCCACGCTTGTGGGCCTCATTCCAGTGCGATTCGGCCATTGCTATGACCACCTCGGGGATTCCCTTCTTCCGGTATGACTCAAGGAGGGTCCGCGGGAACTGATACATGGAGACTCCCCAGTCGGGAATGAAACCGAGGTAGGGCGATCCAAGCTTTTCGAAGCGCTCCAAGTGTGCCTGGAACACGGGATGCTTCACCGAGTGGTGCGCGTGGATTTCAATACCAAGACGCACGCCTTCGCGTTCGGCAATCGGCAGCAGGCGCTCCATGTCATCAGGAGAAAGCGCATACTGCAGACGCACTACGGGGAAACCCAGCTTCTTCGCGACGACGATCTGCTTGGTCATGTACTCGACCAGTTCATCGTTGCTGAGCGGGCGGTCACGGCGGAGGTTGGCATCGGCGTTGGCCCCGAATGCGCTCGGCACCAGGCCGGTCTCATCAATGATGGATCGGAACCTCCGAATGAAGTCGTCGCCTACATTGGGGAATTCCCTGATGCTCTGGAACCCGACAATTTCGAGGCCTGGACCAAGACCGCGCTTGGCCACATTGCGGATGAGGTCCTCGAAGCTGATCTGACGGGAGTGAAACAGGCGGGTGAAACTGTACAGAGTGACGCCCTGTACAGGGGTGCCCGGGTTCGTTGTGGCGCTCATGCGATTTCCTTCATTTTCAGAGTTTTCGTATCGCGTTCGCGGATCATCATCACGTCGTCGGCGACCGTCAGGTATGGGATGTAAATATTGAGCAGCACCGATACCTCGTGGTCGGGACCGGCACTGAGCTCGCTCAGATCAGGAAGTTCACCTTCTACTGTGGCGGAGTCCAACACGTACCAAGCCTTGTCATAGCGCCCAGCGAGCTCCGCCAGTGTGTAGGTCTCCCCTTCCACGGTGAAGGTCAGAGTCTCGGTCGGGACCACGGCCCCATCGATGCTGAATTCGATGCCGCCAATGGAGGATAAGGGCAGGCCTCGATACCAAGGCATGCGCACGGAAACGGAGACACGATCCCCACTCACCTGAAAGGTGTCCGGTTCGATGATTTCTTCAGTCAGCATTGTTTGTCCTTACTAGTGATCCTTTATCGGCCCGCTGGCAAATACGGCGGGCAGTGCGGACTGCCAATGCGGCAGCCGTAAGCGTGGGATTGCATGCGGTGGGAGTCGGGATAACGCCGTTGCCTGCAACATAGATATTCTTCGTACCCCAGACTTGACCGTCGGTGTCACAGACCGACTTCCCGTCATCGGTCGCGCCCATCCTGACGGTCCCCTGGTAATGCAGCGAGCTCCCGTTGGGCAGGACGATGGGGGCTTCGTCGATCATCTCTCCCAACAACTCAGCCAAACGACGCACCTCGGCTGACATCGCAGCGATCGTGGCATGGTCCTTGGAAGTCAGGTTGTAGTGGATTCGGATGGCTGGCAGCCCAAGGTGATCGACCTCAATATCGCTGAACTCCACCCGATCATCGAACTGGAGATCCTTGCAGGCGAACCACCCCAAACCCACTATCGAGTCGGACCACAGCTCATCCGAAGGGACCAACTGGACAGGAGAAGCATCCATTTGCATCACTTGGCCGTGAAATGGATAGCTCTGCTGATCAAACGGCACCCAGTTGACGCCGCCGACAGGATCGATGGACGTCCGCTGCCGATCCTTGGCCCGGTTCTTGACCTCGTCCGGGACTATCGAACTCCTCAGCCGAACCCCAGCTACCACTTCAGGCTGGTCGTTAAGATAGTGACCCAAAGCCTTGGGGCGGATGCCAGAAGCGTGAAGGAGTTGCGGTGAGCGCAGTGCATCGGCAGCAACAACCACGGCCGTCGCCCCTACCGCATAGCGGCGACCCGTTTCGACGTCGAGGAGTTCAACGGCCTTGGCCGCCCCATCCTGATGCACGATTCGCAAGGCAGCGGTGGAAGCGCGCAATTCGAAGCGGTCAGTCGGCCCTTCTGCCAAGTCTCCAAGAATAACGTCGGGACCCGTCCAGTACCGGGTGCCGTCAGCCTTGATACGGACAGCAAGCGGCATTGGTTGCACCTGCCGGTCCAACGGCCGGCCAGGGTTCAAATCCGCCGCGAGAGTATCGGCGATTACTTTGCTGAGAGGGGCGCCCGCAAAGGCCTCCTGTGTAACACAGAGCAACTCCCTTGCCTTACCCAGAGCTTCGTCGAAGTCTACGGCTGGAATGAAGTCGACCCGTTCACCGTCCCCGGGAGGCGGACAGGCGCACGTCCAGTGGGCGCCCATTCCGCCAACATTGCTGGACATCGCCGCAGCAGCCATACCGTCTTCTCCGGGTTGAACGGCCGAGGAACCCAAGAGGAATGTCCCGGGACGGCCTACGAGGCTCATGGGTTCATCGACCTGAGACGCAGCTGACGCTTGAGGACCAGGTGCCTTTAAGCGGTCCGGTCCTTGGGATGCAAGTTGCGCGGCTTGCCGCTGTGACAGGTCGGAGAGCGTCTTGATGTGCCGTCCGGAGGGCTCGGTGATCCTCGGTCCGGCCTCGACGACCAATACGCTCAGCTCAGGGTGTTCATCAATGATTGTCCGAGCAGTCGAGGAGCCGGCTGGGCCGCTTCCAACCACAACAACGTCGAAATGCTGGGTCTGGATTGGCGTATCCATGGTTACAGCCTCACTTTCTGCGATTTTCCGGCGTCATGGCTCACCTCGGGGACCTCCACCCAAGCACCGTTAGTTGCTGAATCTGTGACCGCCTGCGTTAGGACCGCGGCCCTGTGACCGTCGGCAAACGTCGGCAAACCCTCCGGCAACTGGCCACGAATGGCTTCATAGGTCTCTGCGACAAAGTCATTGAAGGTATGCTGGTACCCCTGCGGGTGACCGGGGGGTAATGCGCCACGCCGTTGACGGCCAGCCAAGAGATTTCGGTCGGGATTCCGACCGACGAATACTTGCTCGTCGCCGGAACCGACCCAGAGGTATTCGGGTTCCTCCTGATTGAAGGAATACGAGGTCCGTGGACCGTCGAAAGAAAACCACAGCCGGTTCTTCCGACCAGCACTGGCCTGGCTGAGAACAAGAGACCCTGCCGCGCCTCGGTCTGTTTCAAACGTGAGGACGGCACCGTCTTCGGTTCGGTTCGCATCCGGGCCGCCGTCCCGGACAAAGGCCCTGGTCATAGTCGCGTTGATCCTGACGATTCGATGTCCGGTGACGAACTCCATGAGGTCACACCAATGAACACCGATGTCCCCGAAAGCGCGGCTGGCCCCACCCAGTCCCGGATCTACCCGCCAGTTGGTTAGCTTCGGGTCAGCCAGCCAGTCCTGAAGGTAGCTGCCGTGGAGCAGCCACAGGTCGTTGCCGGATTCCTCCCTGATCCGGTTGCGTGCTTCGCGCACGGCCGGATAGTAACGGTATATGAACGGAACAGTTGCCACCGCGTCGTGCTCCGCGGCCGTCGCCGCCAGCTCGGCGGCTTGCGCCGGCGTCGTGGCTAGTGGCTTTTCGCAGACCACGTTTATGCCAGCGCTGAGGATCTCCAGGGCTTGATCGAAATGAAGGCTGTTGGGGGTACAGACGTGGATGACGTCTACATCGCGTTCCAGCATTTCGCTCAGGTGACCAACAGGAATTGCAGCCGGAAAGAGTTCGGCGGCACGGCTTGCTGATGTCAAGGACGAACCCACGATGCTGTCAACGACACCTCCGCTGGCTGTAATGGCGTGGGCATGGACGGAACCCATGAATCCTGTTCCGACAATTCCTGATCTGAGTGGCTGCATCGGGGTCTTTCTCAATATGTACTGGACGGGTGGGCGGGAGAGAGGGTCAGCTCTTGAGGCCGCCGGAGAAACCTTGGATGAACTTCTTCTGCGCCACCAGGTAGTAGACCAAGATGGGAATCATCGAGATGATCACGGCTGCGAAGATCACGTTCCAGCGCGATGCGAGTTCGCCAACAGTGCTGTAAACGACGACCGGGAGTGTGGGAATATTCGAGCCGCTCAGGAAGATCAGGGGGCTGAAGAAGTCATTCCAGATAATGAGCCCACACATGATGGCAACCGTTCCGGTGGCCGGTCCCAGCAGCGGGAATACGACACGGACAAAGGACTGGAATTTGCTGGCGCCGTCGATGTTCGCAGCCTCCTCGTAGTCACGGGGAATACTTTCGGCAAAGCCGCTGTAGAGGAAAACTGCCAGCGGCATGAAAAGACCCGTATAGAGGATGATCATGCCTGGGTACGTGCCGAGCAGATGAAGGTTGCGCATGGCGACGTAGACGGGCACCATACCGAGCTGGAAAGGCAGGATCATGGCGATCAGGACGAGGACCCGAAGGAGCTTGCCCGGCCTTCCGGGCATCCGGGAAATGGAGTACGCCGTGATGGAACCAATGGCCACCAGCATCACGACGCTTCCGCCGGTGATGATGATGCTGTTGAGCATGCCCATGGCGAGGCTCTTATTGCCTTCGGCTCCCCACGCTTCGGCGAAGGCGCCAGCCGTCGGCGCCTGGGCGGGAGCGTAGGCCGAGGTGGTGATGACCTCCGAATCAGGCTTGAAGGCCATGACGATGAGAAAGTAGAAGGGGATCAACATCGCAAGCGCAATGGCGATGACGATGATTTCCCGCACGAGGGTCTTCCTTGTGTAGCGGAGCATCTTATTTCCCGTGATCTTCCCGGCTGCGCATCAAACCCATCTGGGCCAGGGCGAGCACTGCTATGACGATGGTGAGAACGAGGGCTATGGCTGAGCCGTAGCCGAAGTTGCTGTTGACGAAGGTTTGGCGCCAGACCTGGGTTGCCAAAGTTTCTGTTGCGTTGAAGGGTCCGCCGGCGGTCAGGGCGATGACCTGGTCGAACACGCTCAGTCCACGTATCAGGCTCAAGGTGGTGGCGATGACGACCGCGCCGCGCATCAGCGGGAGTGTGACGTGCTGGAAACGCTTCAATAGTGGCGCCCCGTCCATGGACGCTGCCTCTTCAAGTTCCTGTGGGACGTTGGCCAGACCGGCGAGGTAGATGACCATGGTGATGCCGATGTGTTGCCACACCAATACCAACAAGATGGTCCAAATCGCTGTTGATGGATCCCCCAGCCACGCTTTCTGGAGGTCCCCGAGACCCACCGCGGCGAGGAATCCATTAAGTGGGCCGTCGTACTGGAAGATGAACTTCCATACGAAGGAGACTGCCAGCGGGCTCAGCACTACCGGCATGAACAGCAGACCGCGGAGGAAATGCCTGCTCTTGAGTTGGCGGTTCAGCGCCAACGCGAAGCCAAATCCGAAGAGGTTTACCAGGATGACGAAGCCCAGGGCCAGCAGGAGTGTATTGCCTACGGCTCCCCTGGCGACGGGATCGGTGAAGACTTTGACGAAGTTGTCCAGTCCCACAAATTTGAAGGAGCCGAAACCTTTGTAGTTGGTGAACGAGAAGAATCCGCCGACACCAACCGAGACGTAGTGCATGGTGACGATAATGAGGACGGCTGGAAGTGTCCACCACCAGCTGGCGTACCGGATGGATCGTGGCCGGCGGGCCCGGACGGGACGGTCAGGAGTTGTTTCCTGATCCGTCCCGGCCGCTTCTGCCGCCCCTGGAATGGTTGCCATAGTTGGGCTCTCAGACATGGGGACTTACTTTCTTAGTTGGACCAGGCAGCGTCTGCGGCCGCGAGAACCTGGTCGACGGTGGTTTGACCCGTGAGCAGACCCTGGACACCAGATCCGAGTGCGGTGTAAACCTCGGGGTTCGGCCAGGAGAGATTTGCCAGAGGCAGGTACTTTTCCTGGTCCTTCAGCAGCGGGGCTATGGGAGCGAGCTTCTCGGGGACTTCGCCGGTGGTAACGATGGAGATCGGTGCATCTCCCCGCGTTTCTGCAAATTCAGTCGCCACTTGGGTATCGGTCCAATACTTTAGGAACTCAAGTGCGGCGTCCTTGTTTTTCGTCGCAGCGTTGACAGCCAAGGCATCGGAAGGCGATGCGAACAAGCGGGTCTTATCCTCAGATTCGCCTGGAATGGTTGACACAGTGATCGTCTGGCCGGTTGCAGCCTTCTGAAGATTGCTGAGCTGGTTTGCCGGAGCGGACGTCATGAGCGCATCGCCGGAGCTGATAAGCGGTGCGAGCTGGTCGAACGTTCCGCCCTCGGCTCCTGGCTGGAAGCACTTGGCCTTGTTCATGTCGACGACCTGCTGCAGGGCATCCTTCCAACCCTGCGTGCCGGCGAACGTGGTCTTGTTGTCCGCGCGCTTCTGGTTCCAGTCCGATTCCTCGCTGTAGACGGTTGAGGCCGCGATTTCCATCAGGAACAAGCCGGCACCGCCCGGGACGGATCCTGGCAGGGCCACGGTGCTCTTGCCAGCCGCAGCCCGGGTCTCGCAGACCTTCATGAGATCGTCGGTGGTCTTTGGCAACGTGATGCCGGCCGCCTTGGCAGCGGTTTCGTTGGTGATCATGACGATCGGGGCGATACTGACGGGCAAAGCGAACTGCTTGTCGTCCTTATAGAACAGGCCCTTGGCGTTGTCGGGCACCTGCTTGTTAGCCCACTCCAGATCGGTGAGGTCCATCAGGAATCCCGCGTCCGCATACCCCAGAAGGGCATTAGAGCCGCCACTACCGGAGGCGCCAAAGAAGACATCAGGGGCGTTCCCGCCGGTGAGTTGGGTCTTCAAAACGTTGGCGTACTGATCAATTGGAGTCGTGACCATATTAATCTTGATGTTCGGGTGGCTGGCCTCGAACTTCTTCGCAACCGCCTCGTACGGGTTCTCCTTCTCGTAGGTCTGCGTAGCGAAGGTCAGAGTCGTTACGCCGTTGGTTGATCCCGAGTTACTAGCGCCGGAGTCGCTGCTGCAACCCGACATAGCCAGGACCCCCACGAGAGGGAAAGCGATCGCAGCGGTGGCGGTACGCCAGCTGACGATGCGTTTGGTGTTTTTCATGGTTCAGGTCTGCCTTTCGGGACTTCATTGTCACCGGCTCATCCTCACTGAAAGATGCGCCGCAGTCGGGGCCACTACGCCACCGAACATCGTCAGTATGGCACGCAAAACAGCCCAAAAACGGGCGTGATCTAGTACACAAAAGCAATACCAACTATCGCCGAATGTGAGATCTCGTGGGGCTGTGAAGAGGCCGAAGACAACCATGACTGAGCTTGATGCCAGCCATCAGCAATTGGTCAGATCCGCTGCGAACGTATGCGGGATATTGTCGTTGGTCATGACCTTCGACCCGTCCCGCCCTCTCAGGCAGCACGTCTGCCAAACGGTCTTTTAAATGACCTTCCAAGCGCAACTCCTCCAGCCAACGAGCGTCCAAAGAACAATAAATGGCTACAGCATTTCTTTGGGACTGCCGTGGTACCGAAGCCTTCCATGGTCGTGCGTCCAGGACATTGAGGTCAGCATTGACAGCGTCATATGGCCGTTTTCGAGTCTCGACGTAGTTATCGACGGCAGAGTTTGGAGGGCAGATGAACTTGCTAAGCGCTGGGACAGCTACTGGTATGTGCAGGACCGCGTGCTGGTGCGGCTCTACGGCGGCCCTGATATTTCCAGCGCCGACGTCAGAGTCAGCATGGCCCTCCTTCTGCCCAATGTGTTGATCGAGAATCAGGCCGCCCTGGTCAGGACAGAAAGCTACAAGCGGCTGGAAATTCAGGAGTAGAAGAATGAGCCTTGATACCCCCTCCCCGGTTTCAGGACCGAGCTGGACCGTAACTATGTTTTCTCTTACCAACGAATTATTGGCGGGCAAACGAAGCGCTACTGACCTGATACACGACGTCTTGGACCTCGGCATAACCACCCACATAGAAGTAGACGGTTTTCAAGGATTTTCATCGTTCCCAGCCGTAAATTCCGAAGAGATCTGCCGATTCCGGATGGCCATGGACCACCGATCGGCCCATCCGACCATCCTCGGTGTCTATACCGACCCTGCTACGCGTCGAGGTGGAGTATTCGCCGTCGACGAGGTGGCCGAATTCCTTGCCGTGCAGATCCGCGCTGCCTCTGCCCTTGGCTTCGAGACCGCACGCATTGCGTTCGGCGTTCCGGCGAAGGTATTGGAACTCATGGTGCCTCTCTTGGAATCAAGAGAAATACAACTTGTCCAGGAAGTCCAGGCCTCCGTTGGGCCCGATTCCCCACAACTCCACTCACAGTTGGATACTCTGGACCGGCTCGGCAGCCACTGCCTGGGACTTCTACTAGATACGAGTACTTCCATGCCGGCCTTGCCGGTCAGCTACCTGCGCCAGCTGCGGAGTGGCGGGGTGGAGGATTGGCTGGTGGACGCCTTGGAAATCCAGTGGACAGAACACGGTGCCGAACCTTTGCGGTCGGAAATTCATAGGCAGCTGCCGAAGCTGTCCCCTCAGGCGGCAAACCTGCTTATGATGCCACTTCTGCGGTTTGGCCACACGCCCATCCACCATTGGGATGCGCTCCTGCCGCGCTTCGCAGCCTTTCACTTCAAGTACTGGGATCTCGAAGACAGCGACCAACGCGTCAGCGCTCCGATCCTCCACCTTCTGAATTGCCTAAAGCTAAATGGTTTCTCAGGGCCAGTCGTCAGCGAATGGGGCGGCCACGAATGGTGTGAATTGGAAGACATGACTGGAGTCGAAATGGTGCAGCGACACCACCAACTTTGCATGGCACCAGCGGATGCGACCCGAAGATAGGCAACCGGAAGGCAGGCAGAATCACGCACCTCGGTAGGGTCTCCGGCGCATCCCGGTATCGCACATCGGTCGGCTGACCGACAATCGGGCTTGCTCGCCTATGCACGAAATTCCCTCATGGCATCAAGTAATTCAATCGGATGGCGGCAATTATCGTTCCGCGCCCCCGATCGCACAAAGACCACCTATAGTCACCCGATCCTAACTATGCGCAGTGCGTTTACGCCCTCACGCCCTCACGCCCTCACACCTCTGGCATCCAAGGCTTGCTGGCCCGGAAATCATGCTGAGCGAGAGGGGCGACCACATGAACTGGTGTGAACAGGCAGAGCTCCGGACAACATGCACATGGCGAACCTGAAGATGGCGCCAACACGTCAGACCGGCTCTTAACAGAGCTGCGATCGCAATCCACCGAACTCGAACGGCTCCACGCCATCTACGAGGAACTGGAAACCAGAAATGGTCTCCTGCACAACGAAGTCCTCCGCCTAAAGCGTGCCCAGCGGACTAACGTCGAAGATCTCGCACGGGTAGCCGCGGTCTTACTGCAGATCTCCCGGGCAAAGGGAGTCGCCCTCGACTCAGTGACACTCGGCATCCTCCGGCGGAGGGGCTGGCTGCCCTCCAGGAACCGGACGGCAGTGCGGCCATGACCATGTCCATAGCCAGGCTTTCTGTCCGATCAGGGCTCAAATACCTGTTCAAATCCACGATGATGGACGATTTCTCACCTACTCCCCCGGACACCATCAGCTACTACGTCAAGACCGGAACACCCCAAGGCCGTTGGCTAGGCAAGGGTCTCCAAGGCATCGCCCGGAGCCCCGGAGATAAAGTCACCGAATCCGACGCTGGTGCCATCTTCCAGGACGCAACCCATCCCGACAGCAAGGAACCTCTGGGGAGACACTATGGCCAGCCCACAGTGGACCAGGAGGCCCACGAACCTACAACGACGAAGCACGCTGTCGCCGGCTTCGATCTCACCTTCAGCGTCCCGAAGTCTGTCTCCACGCTGTGGGCCCTCAGCCCGCGTAACCTTCAGGAGCAAATTCTTCATACCCATCACGAAGCCATCAAAGCAACACTGCTCTGGATGGAAGAGCAGGTCATCAACACCCGGTCTGGGCGAAACGGAGTAGCCCACGTCGGCACGCGAGGTGTCATCGCCGCAGCATTCGACCATTGGGAATCCCGCGCCGGCGATCCTCAGCTCCACACTTGGGTCACCTTGGACTCTCGTTCCCTCTACAAAGACGTCGTCGCCGCCAGCGAACACTACAACGGGCTCCTCTTTGATGCCCTGGAGACGAGCCTCGGCACAGAAACCGACATCCGAGTCCCAGCACAACACACCCATAACCCCAGCCAGCAACTCACTGGCATCGATGAAGCCCTTATCCGCGAATTCTCCAACCGCTCAAGGCTCATCGACATCGAGACCGATCGCCTGGTCAAACTGTGGACCGCGGAACGCGGAACTCCCCCGACGGCGACAACCACCGTGAGACTGCGCCAGCAAGCCACACTGTCGACTCGGACCCCCAAGAACGCGTCGCCGTCCCCTCTGCGACTGCTATCCGCACAGTGGCGCGACAGAGCAACGGCCAAGGGGTTTGATCCCGAATCCGTCATAGCTTCCACCATTCGGCGTTCCCGCTCACGTTCGTTCCGCATCGGCGACTTCGCCCCAGACTGGATTGCCGCCGTCGGGCTTGTCACCCGACAACGTGTGGCGGCCAAGCGCTCGACCTGGAATCGCTGGAACCTGATCGCCGAAGGTGAGCGCGTGTGCGCTGAGATCCGTTGCGCCTCCCCCGCCGACCGCAACGCGCTGATCGATGCCGTGGCCACCGCGGCAGAGCGTCAATCCGTACCACTCAACCAGTATCGGTACGGCGTCCCCGCGGATGCCGCAGATGATCTGCGATTCGCCGGGCGCAGCGTCTTCGACTTCCACGGGTTGCGCCTCTACACGGATGAGTCGACGCTCGCCTATGAGGGTGAAATATTGGCGGCGAAGAACGACGACGGCGGCCCGGCTGTGCCGGTCCATCTCGCCTTCCAGACGCTCACCTCCTACAGAAACGGCGAAGGATCACCGCTGCACGATGACCAACTGACGGCCGCGTCGGATGTCCTATTGAGCTCAAGCAGGCTCGACGCCATCATCGGGCCGGCCGGTACCGGTAAGACGACAACCCTTGGCGCGGTCAAAGCAGCATGGGAATCGGCATACGGAGTGGGTAGCGTTGTTGGCCTGGCGCCGGCTGCTGCGAGCGCCGAGGTTCTCGGCTCGGAGCTGCGGATGGTTACCGAGAACGTCGCTAAGTGGCTGCATGAATCCGTTGGGTCTGGTGCGGCCGAGCGGGCAGAGCGGTTCTTCCGAGCGGACGATCGATTCCGTGTGGCAGCGGCCACCAGGGGCCCAATCGTTAGCCGCCTTCAACAAGAGGTCGCTCGGCTATCCGCTGAACAGACCCAATGGCAGTTTCGTCCCAATCAGCTGGTGATCATCGATGAAGCCTCCATGGTCTCAACGCTCCAGCTCGCTGCCCTGATCCGCCAAGCCAAGGACGCCGGTGCAAAGATCCTCTTGGTAGGAGATCCCGCCCAGCTCGATTCCATCGATGCCGGCGGTGTGCTTGGTTGGCTTGATCGGCAAGGGAAAGCAGCCCGGTTGAGCACGATCTGGCGTTTCAAGGATCCTTGGGAACGGTCAGCCTCCCTCGGGCTGCGTGAGGGTCGTCCGTCTGTGCTTGCAGAGTATGAGGACCACGGTCGCATCAGGCATGGCCACTATTCGGACATGGTCGACCGTGCCTACTCGGCGTGGCACTCGGATGTCCTGGCTGGCCGGGTCTCGGTCTTGATAGCTCCTGATAACGAGACCGTCCAAATGCTCAATGAACGGGCCCAAGCTGACCGGGTCAGTCTGGGTGACGTGGACGCGGAACGTACCTTGCTCCTTAGGGGCGGGCTTAGAGCCGGGCGTGGCGACGTCGTTATTGCCCGTCGGAATGACAGATCCATTCGCGACGATCGAGGTGAGTTCCTTCGCAATGGGACGCTCCTCGAAGTCACGGACGTCGATAGGTCCCCCGGTGCTCTGCGGGCGATACGTAAAGACAGCGGAGCAGCCCTACTCTTGCCGAGCACGTACGTTGAGGCGTCCCTGAAGCTGGGCTACGCCACCACAGCCCATCGCAGTCAAGGCCTCACAGTAGACACCGGCCACACCGTCGTGACTCCCGGCCGCCTCACGCGCGAGCTGCTCTATGTCAGCATGACCCGGGGCCGGCACTCGAACACAGCCTATGTGAGCGAGAACGACCCGGACGAGGACGAGATCCTGGACCCGAGTGCCCGTTCTAGCTGGCGGGTGATCCTCGGCGAGGTCCTTGCTGCGGAAGGTGCGGAACGAACGGCTCACGGGTTTCAGCCTCATGCGCAGAGTCGACAGTGATGCCCTGCTGCTTCCGGATTTTGGGGTCTCGCCAGACCACCATGAAGGACGAAGAGCCGTCCTTTTTGACGCGTTTCCGGATACTAGCCACATAAAAATGCTAGTTCCGTGTCAACAGATTTGGGGGTTTTGTCAACAGTCAGGGGCCATATAGGCCCCTGACCTGCGACAATACTGTGCCCGAGGTGGGACTCGAACCGGGTTCCAGCCCTTGAATTTCCGCCACTCCCCCGAAAACCTCCGCAATCCGGCCCAGTCCGGCGCCTGTACGACCCGGTCCGAAGCCCAGGGTGTGCACATTGTGCACACCCTCATTTTTGTCCATTTTGTTGCCGAGCCCAGGTGCCTGCCATGACAGTGCGGGCCACGGCAGCTTCACGCCGTGCGCGATGTGGCTCCGCTCTCGCCTAATGTTCTCCGAAGCGTCCGTGGCGACCGCGGTCAGACACCGATCGCGCTGGCAATGCACAGTTCGGGAGTAAACCTGGGTCATGGTTGTTCGTTCCGCCTTTCCGAACATCTCATAGACAAACGGGTACGTAACGGTATGACCGCAACTGGCCATCCGTGGAGAAGAGCGACATCCAAGACTCTGCGTTGCCAATGTCGCCGACGCCCTGGCTGACCAATCCGGGTGTTTCGGCACGCGCCACCGTGCATGCCCAGTTGCGGCCCGGAATGCGTCACGGCGAACCTGCAGAGCTTGGCAGCCGGGTTTCCAAGCAAGACGTCATGGACAGCCACACCTGGGAGCGGAAGCTGACGCGGCCGGCCCTGACCCCTGATGTGAATGGCAAGCCGGCCCTGTGGCCTGTGGCTCACGATGGTCGGCACACAGTCGCGGGGACCAGTGCGAGGATCAGGGCCGGCTACTTCACGGGGACGACCTGGTAGGCGTAGCAGATCCAGGCAGCGGCAGCCTTGTCCTGGGAGGAGCCCTGCGACCTGATCCCGGCCAGCTTGCCGGCCAGATCGTTCGTCGCCTCGCGGAACGAATAGGCGTCGCTGGCGGCCATGCCGACCGCGGCCGACGCCACGGATTTCTGGAACGTGGCCGGGTCCGTGATCTTCCCGGACATCCAGTCGCACGCGACGCCGACGCCGGCGGAGACGACCTTGTCGTTCTTCACGTCTCTGGCGACGGCAGCAATCCGGTCCACGCTTTGCTGGGGCACCTTCCAGCCTTGGTAGTTGTCCGCTGTGCCGGCGACGGCCGAAACTTCCTCAGCCGAGGCACCGTACCGGGATGCCAGGGTGTCGACCTCCGAGGCGGCTGCCTTGATTTCGCCGGTCTCCCGTCCCATCGAGCCGAAGACCTTGCTGGCGGCGCCCCGGGCAAGCTGGATGGCGCCCTGACGTTCGGCCCCGTTGCAGGCCGGAAGCCCGAGGCGGATGACGGTCAGGGCTGTCAGTGCCGTGAAGTGGAGCCGAGTTGCTGGGTGATTGCGCATTTGGGGGTCCTTTCGTTGTGCAGGACCCCAGTCGCCCGCGTCACAAGCGCAGTGTGGCACGGGTGCGCGGTAGTTTCAAGGCGTGCGCTGCTGTATCAACCTGAACGGAGCCGCCACGTCGACGGCGCACTGAGAAGTCTGCTGACCAAGGCGCAACTAACGGGTCGTCGCCGCCCCGTGTTCGATTGAGCACCAGACTTTGACCGACGGGAGGCCTTCCAGCGTTTTCCCTAGGTTTTGACTAGCCCCATTGCGACAAACGCTCGATGGTAGATCTCCTTTGTGACCCTTTCCTTTCGAGCGTTGTACTCCATGGAGTGTTCACCGGCATTTCGAGCCGGGCTGCCGCCTCCCGCCCTGTGTGCGCGTAAAAATCGCGAACGCTTGGGTTCGCGCTGAGCCAGCCTCGAGAGATTCGATGTTTCACAACCTCTGGACTGTCATAGCCGAAGACGTGTAGATGGCAGGTCGGCTCTAGGCGGCGCCGAACGCGATGCCCGAACCACCACGGTTCACGAACTCTCAGTTCAAACCCCACACGTTCGAGTTCTGGAACGTACGACGACTCATCGTTCGGGTCGGCGACGATCAGGGCGATGTCGATGATGGGCTTAGCCGGTAGCCCCCGAACCTCAGTCGAACCAACATGCTCGATCGCCAACGCGTGCCATCCCAACGCACCCTGGATACGCTCAACAAGCAGTTGGAAATGCTCCCGCCACGCGTCACTCCAGCCGACTATCTCAAGATGCTGTGAGGGGCCGGCGCCGGGAACGTACGGGGACTGCCCTTCAGGGACAGGTGGCTCGTGGAAGGTGGTGATGTCGTTTCGGTATGGCACACCACCATTCTCGCTGACCAACTTCCGGCGGACGTCGATTACGGCCGACCTTTGATACGCAGAGGTGCCAGTAACGCGTCAGGTGTGCACTGAAGCGCTCAGTTAATTCGACTCTCGCCACTACTCGAACGTTCGGTTGCAGGAGTTCCCTGCAAACTGATCAATACTGGCCGCCGGCACTTTCCGGTAACGACCGAACTGTCATATCTACATTTCTATATTTGATTATGCTGAATGCGTGTAACATCCGATTTACGGGCGCTATCGCCTGTGACGCTAATGGGGGAAGCGAACATGATTTCAGCTGACGGCTGGCGCGATTCATCGCCCTTGCGGCCCGCGCTCCACGCTGGCTTTCCTCTATACGTGTCCATCACAGCACCCACCCTGCATGCTTCGCATCGCACGTCGGTCAGATGCCCCATGGAAGGTCACTCATGAGCCAAGCCCCCTTTACTGCCGCCTATCCTCCGGCGCCCTCCGGCTACGGAAAAGAGCAACAGAGCGACAAGTCCTTCCTCGTGACGTGGCTGCTGTCTCTGCTGCTCGGCGCTCTTGGCGTGGACCGGTTCTACCTGGGCAAAGTCGGAACCGGCATCCTCAAGCTGGTCACCCTCGGCGGACTGGGCATCTGGGCCCTCATCGACCTCATCCTGCTGCTCACCAACAAGACCCGCGACAAGCAGGGACTCCCGCTGGAGGGCTACGACCGGCACAAAAAGATCGCCCTTATAGTCACGGTCGGCGTCATCCTCCTGAGCCTTATCGGCAACACCGCGGCCCGCGCCGGATCTGGCGCCACGTCCGCTTCGTCCGTCACCGCGAAGAGCTCCACTTCGACTCCCTCTGCTGTCCCGGTGGAAACCAAGACCGAGGATCCTGTCGTTGCCAGGGCAAAGGCTGATGCCGATGCTAAGGCGAAAGCGGACGCTGACGCGTCGGCTGCTAAATCCAAGGCTGACGCCGACGCGAAAGCCAAAGCGGATGCTGACGCAGCAGCTGCCAAGGCGACAGCCGACGCTGAAGCAAAAGCCAAGGCGGACGCTGATGCAGCCGCCGCCAAAGCGAAGGCCGCTGCTGACGCCGCCGCTAAAGCTGGAACTGTCAGCCAGCAGAGCGCTCAGCGGAAAGCTGCCAGCTACCTCGATTTCAGCGCTTTCTCGCGCAGCGGTCTGATCGGACAGCTGGAGTACAACAAGTTCTCAACTGAGGATGCGACGTGGGCCGTTGACCACGTGACCGTCGACTGGAACGCTCAGGCAGCCAAGAAAGCTAAGAGCTACATGGAGTTCAGCTCCTTCTCGCATGCCAGCTTGGTCGACCAGTTGGTCTACAACGGCTTCACCGCGGAGCAGGCTGAGTACGGGGTCAGTACGACAGGTCTCTGACTGCCTGTCTCGCATTTGCTGAACATCACGCGCCGGCCCCCGGAAGGGGGCCGGCGTTTCGCATGCCCGGAGAGCGGAAAAACGACGATGAACCAGAACGAAATAGCGCGGCGGATTCCGACATGGAGTGAACAACCAAGGAGGCAGGCGAGCTAGATGTAACTCCCGCTGACGTTGTGAACGCGGTCGATCGGACGCTGGCCCTTGATGCCGCTGTGGGGTCGGTGGTGATTGTAGTGGTGAATCCAGTCCTGGTAAACGGCCGCCCGTGCCTCGTCTGAGATGTAGGCGCGGGCGTAGGCCCATTCGAAGGCCAGCGTGCGGTTGAACCGCTCAACTTTGCCGTTGGTCTGCGGGCGGTAGGGCCGGGTGTATTTGTGCTTGATACCCGGTCCGAGCGCATCGTTGAACGTCCTTGAGCGGTAACAGGAGCCGTTGTCGGTCAGGACCCGCAGGACCGTGATCCCCTCGCCCTGGAACGCCGCGTTCGCGCGGATCCAGAACCCGGCCGCGGTGTCCTGCTTCTCGTCGGTCAGGATCTCGGAGTACGCGAACCGGGAGTGGTCATCGACCGCATGGTGCAGATAGGCGTAGCCGCGGCCCTGCTTCTTGTTGTTCCGGTTCCCCGCGGTGCGGCCCAGGACCCGGTGGCCGCCTCCGTCGGGAATCCGGCCGAGCTTTTTGATATCGACGTGCACCAGGTCCCCTGGACGGGGATGTTCGTAACGGACCGGCCGGGGCCGGCGCACCGGAAGGCCGGTGATCTTGTCGATCCGGGACAACAGGGGCATGCCGAAACGTTTGAGGATTTTCTCCACGGTGGACCGGTTCATCCGGAGGTGGAACGCTATCCGGTGCGGACCCCAACGCTTATCGAACCGCAGCGCGATGACCCGCCGCTCGGTCCGGGTACGAGTCCGTGACGGTGAGTGCAGCGGACGTGACGACAGGTCCGACATGCCGGCTTCGCCCAATGCTCGATACCGGTCAGCCCATTTCTTAGCCGTCGCCGGCGAGCAGCTCACGCTCTCGGCAGCCCTGCGCAAATTCCAGCCCTGATCGACAACACGGCGGGCCAGCAAAAGGCGACCCTTCGGCGTCAGACAGGCGTTAGGGTGGGACACGAGGACCTCCTGGTGATCGAGATGAGTGTGGTAACCCACTTCGATACCGGAGGTCCTCGCCTCTTACATCACGCCACGCCGTTCATAACCTCCGTGGGAGTTACAGCTAGACCGACCCAAGGCCCCCTTGCAATCCCCTACTTGCGCCCCGCACAACCGGTCCCGCGGATGCGACACCGTACGGTCATGGGTCTACTCATTGGCGACCATTCCTTGGCGACAATACGGGCTGGCATGCAAACCAGTGCCACAATCTAAACGGACAAGTTCAACGGTACTGGGGGATGCAAGTGCGACTAACTAGGCTGAAGATCGACAAATTCCGGGCAATACGTGATGCGGACATTCGAATCGGCGATGAGCTGGCCCTGGTAGGCCAAAACAGTGCCGGCAAGACCTCAGTGCTGCGTGCACTCAACGCTTTCTTCAACTTTGAGCAAGAGCGGGCGGCTTTCGAAACCGGGCAGCACTCCTTCGCAAAAACCGCGTTCGCCGTAATTGACCTGACATTCGCCGAGACGCCCGCCGACTGCAAGATCGACCGTGTATCCGCTGGCAGCGGCGAAGTGCGAGCCAGGCTCAGATATCGCAAGACCGCCCAGTGGCAAGTACTCAAGGGCCGGGATTGGGTGGCCGCACCGCAGGACTTGCACCAGGAGTTGCAGCGGTTCATTAGCTACGCATTCATCCCATTGCGACGCGACCACCACATTGCGGGCTGGGGGCCAGACGGGCTCATGGAACGCGTCGTTGATGCTTGGATGGCCTCGAACCGCCAACGCGACCACATCACCCCCGGAATCCAACGCCTGAGTGAAAAGATTCGCAACGGTCCTCTCGACGGACTCGCGAGACAGCTGCGAAAAAACACGCCATTGAACGGAAAGTTCGACTTCACGCTCGAATATGAGACGAACCCGGACTACTCCGTCTTGCTACGTGACCTCATCCTGCACGTGAGAGAAGGAACGCAGATGGTCAGGCTGGCCGACAGCGGAAGCGGTACTCAAAGCATGGCCGTCTTTGCCCTCTATTCCTATTTGGCCGAACTCGAGAACAGCACGTATATCCTGGGCTTCGAAGAGCCAGAGCAGAACCTCCACCCTCAAGCTCAGAATCAACTCCTCGCCAACCTGAAGTCCCTAGACTTGCAGGTTATTTTCACCACCCATTCCTCGACCATGATCGATGCCCTCGATCATGAACAGGTCGTGCTCTGCCGAAGGGTGCGATCGAGCACCCGCGATATCGAAACACGTATCACTCAGCTGCCCGAGGACTTCTTTGCGTCGAAGGGAATCGACCGAACTGCGTACTACAAGTTCCACGGCCGCCGGAACTCGGAGTTCTTTTTCGCCGATTTTGTCGTAGTTACGGAGAGCCCGATCGACGCGGCGGTAATCTCGGAGGTCCTCGTAGACAGTGGTGTCTCCATGGAGGATCTGAACATGACGGTCCTGTCGCTGGACGGTGTTGAGAACCTAGAAAACGTCTTCCACCTTCTCCGCACCCTCGACATCGCGTCCGCTTTCGTCGTCGACAAGGACTACTTCCTGCCCTACACAGGACCGACACTCAAGGAAAGTAGAGATGCGAGGGGGTTTCCTAGATACGCACCAGAACTTAAACCAGACACCGTCGCGGAACACCTGTTCCCAAGGGAGTCTGATCGACTAACGCTCTTGACCCTGCTAATGGACAACCATTCAGCGGCGATGGAGATGCTCGCAAAAGTGGATTTCTTCTGCTTCCGCTGGTCACTTGAGATCGACTTGATCGCCGCCGCAACTCCCCGAGAGCGCCTCTACGATCTCTGCAGTCTTTACCGTTCGGACAAGCGTACGACGGAAGAGCTCCTGGTGAACAGAACCAAGCAGATTAAGCGCCAGGACATACTGATACCTGCCATCTCGGGTCTGCAACCGAAGCAACTGCCAAACTCATACAAGCTCCTCCGCCGTTCCCTCCCGGCCAAGGCGGCTGCGGCGACATAGGAAGACCCTGACCGACGCGCAGACCCTCAGTTTGAAGCTTTTGCGCGCCCATTCTGTCACTGTTCTATGTCAAGGTTCCTCGTTTCTGACGCGGGCTGGCCGGGGGCCGATGTTGTTGTCCGTTTTGGTACCGAGAACCCGTTCCTAGAGTCGCTTCAGCTCCGCGCCCATCTGAGATGCGGGCTCAGGCTTGGCCTGCTGGCGCCGTTCTCCAATCGATATGGCGGGGAAACCCGGCGGCGCCCACTATGTGATGCAGAGGGGCCGACCGGCGCCCAACCAATCGACCCTCCGGATGTGGCAGCGTAGTCAACGCCGGGACGGAGCGCGCGTGATCTCCTCAGCACAACTCTCCGTCGCAATGAACGCCATCTCCGAACTCGCCATGAGTGCGCTCGTCGCCAAGGACATTCCACTCCGCCTTGCACGCGTCATCGTGGATGGGTCCCCGCGTAGAAGTCCAGTGCTTGTGTGAGTTTCGTGTCCAACAAACAGAGCCCCTATGCCCGAAAGAGACGCAGCCAGAAAGGCACCGAAAGCCAAGAAGTGGACGACGCTTTCAACGACGCTCAATAACGCAGCCACCGCCGCCACGAGAGCGAGGGCCGCGCACGCCTTCTGCAGCACCTGAAAAGGGACGGGCAAACGGGCCCCAACGGGTAACTCCACAAGACTCAATAAGCCAGATGGTTGGCTGCCCGCATCGACACCGTCCATGATCCGACTGATCCCATGGGCCGACTCCTCTGCAGAGTTTTAGCGTTTCATCGGAACCTGAGAAGAAGTCTTAGCTGCTCGTGAGAGGACCCGGGGTACCCATAGGACCTGGCTCGCCGTGGTCTAGTCTCTTTCGGCCGATTGATGCACTCGCCACGACCGCGCCGATTCCAATAACATCCTGACGGAATTCCGCCCCATAAGCCTTGGGCATGGTCAACATCCTTCCACGAGCACTCGCCCGCTAGGTCAAGGAGTCAAAAAAGCCGGGGGCAGTCCCTAGGAGCGCTCAGCTCTTCGGACCAGCCGTGACGTTTTCGAGGACGACGGCGAGGCCCTGGCCGACGCCGATGCAGATCGCGGCGACGCCCCAGCGTTCGCCGGTGGCCTGCAGGGACCGGGCCAGGGTCCCCAGGATCCGCCCGCCCGAGGCGCCCAGCGGGTGTCCCATGGCGATCGCCCCGCCGTGCCGGTTCACGATTGAGGGGTCGATGCCCCAGGCGGTGATGCAGGCCAGGGACTGCGCGGCGAAGGCCTCGTTGAGTTCGACGGCGCCGACCCGGTCCCAGCCGATCCCGGCCTTCGCGAGGGCCTTGTTGGCCGCCTCCACGGGGGCGTAGCCGAAGAACTGCGGATCGTTCGCGTGCGCGCCGCGGCCCGCGATCCGGGCCAGCGGCTCCAGGCCCAGGATCCCGGCGGCCTTCTCGGATCCCAGCCACGCCGCGGACGCTCCGTCCGAAAGCGGGGAGGCGTTCCCGGCCGTGACGGTGCCGTTTTCGGTGCGGAACACCGTCTTCAGGCCGGCGAGTTTGGCGGCCGTGGACCCGGGACGGATGCCCTCGTCCCGGGTGAGGTCCGTGCCCGGGACCACGGTGACGAGGTTGTCGTAGAAGCCTCCGTCCCAGGCTGCCGCGGCGAGGTTGTGGGAGTTCGCGGAGAACTCGTCCTGCGCCTGGCGGGTGATGCCGTATTTGTCGGCGAGGCGTTCGGTGGCTTCGCCCAGGGACACGGTCCAGTCCGGGCGCATGGCCGGGTTCACCAGGCGCCAGCCCAGGGTGGTGGAGACCAGGGTCATGTCCCCGGCCGGGTAGGGCTTCTCGGTCTTGGGCAGCACCCAGGGGGCCCGGGACATCGATTCGGCCCCGCCGACCAGCATCAGGTCCGCGTCTCCGGTGTTGATCTGCCGGGACGCGATGATCGCCGCGTCCAGCGAGGACCCGCAGAGCCGGTTCACGGTGGTGCCCGGGATCGAGACCGGCAGGCCGGCCAGGAGCGTGCCCATCCGGGCGATGTTCCGGTTTTCCTCGCCCGCGCCGTTGGCGTTGCCGAAGACAACCTCGTCGATCCGCTCAACATCGAGGCCCGGGGCGCGTCTCACGGCCTCGCCGATCACGTGCGCGGCCAGGTCATCCGGGCGGACCCCGGCGAGCCCGCCGCCGAACTTCCCGAACGGGGTCCGGACGGCATCGTAAATAAAAGCGTGATTCATTACTTCCTCTAAAGTCTGTCGGGCACAACCAAGCAGCAGCCGGGGACGTTTGAGAACTCAAAACGGCCCTTGCTGCCAGCTATGCGGGGCCGCTGGCGGCTTCTACCAGCGGCAGCGATCCGGGCGGGTCTAGGCTGACGGGATCCGGATGAGCTTCTTGTTGGCGAATTCGTTGATTCCGTATTGCGCCAGTTCACGTCCAACGCCGGAACGCTTCACCCCGCCGAACGGCAGGTCCGGGGCGCTTCGGCTGATGCTGTTGATCCAGACCGCCCCGGTTTCGAGCTGTTCGGCAAGCTCCTGTGCGACCTTGACGTCGGCGGTGTAGATGGAGCTTGAGAGGCCGAAGGGTGAGTCGTTGGCCAGGTCAATGGCAGCTTGGGCAGAGTCCACCCGGTAAACCACAGCCGCCGGGCCGAAGATCTCTTCCGAGTATGCCCGCATTTCGGGCGTCACACCGGTCAGGACCGTTGCGGGGTAATAGGCGCCTGATTCGTTAGGTGCGCCCCCGCCCGTGACAGCTGTCGCTCCCTTGGAGACGGCGTCCTGGACCAGTTCCGTAATGTCGTCCACGGAGGCCCGGGAAGACAGCGGCCCGAAGGTCGTCTTCTCATCGGTCGGATCGCCCGGCGCGATCTTGGCCATGGCGTCGGCATAGCGGCGAAGGAATTCGTCGTAGATGTCGCCGACGATGATGAAGCGCTTGGAGGCCGTACAGGCCTGGCCGCCGTTGTACATCCGGCCCGCCACGGCGCCGGCAACGGCCTTGTCCAGATCAGCATCCGGCAGCACGATGAACGGGTCGGAGCCGCCCAGCTCCAGCACATACTTCTTCATATGGCGTCCGGCGACCTCCGCTACGGCGGATCCGGCCTTTTCGGAGCCGGTCAGGGAGACGCCCTGTACCCGCGGGTCTGCGATCATGGTTGCGATCTGACCGCTGGTGACGAACGCATTGATGTAGACGTCCGCGGGCAGCCCGGCATCCCGGAATACCGATTCGATGGCCAGCGCCGACTGCGGGCAGTTGCGTGAGTGCTTAAGGATCACGGTGTTGCCCAGCGCGATGTTGGGGGCGGCGAAACGGGCGACCTGGTAGTAGGGGAAGTTCCAGGGCATGATGCCGACAAGTGGCCCGATGGGTTCAGTGCGGACGACGGCTGAACCTGGGCCGCTGATGTCCAGGGGTTCATCCCTGAGGAAGCGCTCGGCGTTATCCGCGTAGTAGGCGTAGATCGAGGCCACGAGGGCAACTTCGCCACGGGCCTCGGCGATGGGCTTGCCCACCTCAAGGGTCAGCAGAGTTGCGAGTTCCTCGGACCGTTCGCGGGTAAGTTCGGCGACGCGGGTCAGGACCGCCGCGCGTTCGGCCAGCGGAGTGGAGCGCCAGGAACGGTATTCCGTGAAGGAGCGCTTGAGCACATCCTGGACTTCCTCGTTCGTGAGGGTCGGGAACTCGGCAACGCGTTCTCCGGTTGCCGGGTTGATGGTTGCGTAGTTGCTCATGGCCGAATCTCTTTCTGGTGGTGCGTCCTTGGTCTTAGCAATCACGATCCCAGCTTCCGCCTATGCAGTCCAATACTTATTCTCAGCTTGATCAATGTTGGTTCTGAATCAATGGCAGATCGCCGGGCCATAGTCCCAGTTATTATGATTCTGCAATAATTCGTCATCCATTAGGTATTGGACGCTGGGTAATTGGCGATGCGAAGGTGGGCTGGTGAAGACCATCAAGATCCACGACGCGGGCGCGACCGTCCATGTCGAGCTCAATAGACCTGAAGTCCGCAACGCCATCGACCAGCAGATGGTCGATGAGTTGCATTCCGTATGCGCCGATTTGGAGCGGAAGCCCAGAATCCTCATCCTCTCCGGGACGCAGCTTCCCTCTGGCGGCATCTTTGCCTCCGGGGCTGACATCGCCCAGCTCCGCGAACGGCGCCGTGACGACGCCCTGGCCGGCATCAATTCCTGCCTCTTCCAGAGAATCTCCAA
Source organism: Paenarthrobacter sp. TYUT067 (assembly GCF_023656375.1). Lineage (NCBI taxonomy): Bacteria > Bacillati > Actinomycetota > Actinomycetes > Micrococcales > Micrococcaceae > Paenarthrobacter > Paenarthrobacter sp. TYUT067. The sequence continues at coordinate 51,442 of NZ_JAMOIT010000012.1, read as the reverse complement.
GTTGCCGATGCCTGTGATCGCCGCGGTTGACGGGTTTGCGCTCGGCGGCGGCGCTGAACTGGCCTACGCAGCGGACTTCCGGATTGCCACGCCACGGGCAAAAATCGGCAATCCCGAAACAGGCCTCGGTATTCTCGCTGCCGCCGGCGCAGGCTGGCGCCTCGTGGAACTCGTGGGCGAGCCCCTGGCGAAGGAAATACTGCTCAGCGGAAAAGTGCTCGACGGCGCAGCGGCGCTGGCTGTTCGGCTCGTCACCGAATTACATGACCCAGACCAACTCATCCCCGCAGCCTTTGCCCTCGCAGCGCGGATCCAAACCCAGGATCCGCTCGCGGTCCGTCTCACCAAGAGTGTCCTGCAGGCACCACGATCCGCACACCCGGCCATCGACGAACTCGCCCAGGGCATCCTCTTTGAATCGGAAGCAAAGTTTGAGCGGATGCAGGCGTTTCTGGACCGGAAAAACCACAAAGGAACCAACAAATGACCATCCCCACCTCCCTGACCGAAGCCCCCGGCATCCCGACGAGGGTAGGTGTTCTCGGCGGCGGCCGGATGGGCGCCGGCATCGCCCACGCCTTCCTTGTTTCCGGAGCGGAGGTGACCGTCGTCGAACGTGACGCGGCAGCTGCCGCCGCCGCCCTCGACCGCGTCACCCGGACGCTGGCCAAGGCCATTGAGAGAGCTTCAGTAACGGAGGATCTGGACTCGCTTCTCGGGCGGTTCGCAGTCTCGACGGACGCCGTCGACTTCGGCAGCGCCGGTCTGGTCGTCGAAGCCGTCCCTGAGGACTTCAATCTGAAGCAGTCCGCATTGCTCAACGTTGAGCGCCACCTTGGCGCGGATGCCTGGATCGCCACCAACACCTCCTCACTGTCGGTCACCAAGCTGGCTGCCACCCTCGGCAGGCCGGAGCGGCTGTGCGGGCTGCACTTCTTCAATCCGGTCCCGGCGTCAACGCTGGTGGAAGTCGTCCTTGGCCCCCAGTCCGCCCCCGAACTTGCCAACGCCGCCACCGGCTGGGTCCGCGGTCTCGGCAAGACCCCCATCGTGGTGAACGACGCTCCTGGCTTCGCGAGTTCGCGGCTGGGCGTTGCACTGGCACTGGAGGCCATGCGGATGCTCGAAGAAGGCGTGGCCAGTGCGCAGGACATCGACGCCGCCATGGAGCTCGGCTACCGGCACGCCTCCGGACCCCTGCGAACCACGGACATAGTCGGACTGGACGTCCGCCTTGGAATCGCCGAATACCTGCACGAAACGCTCGGCGAACGCTTCGCCCCGCCCCAGATCCTCCGCGACATGGTGGCGCGCGGGGAACTGGGACGGAAGTCCGGCAAAGGCTTCTACGACTACTCCTAATTGCGGGGCCCGGGTGTGGGAGGCAAGCGTTCGATGGCTTGCCTCCCTTTCTTGGTGCAACGGGACGCCGCAAGGGCGCCCCAGTACGGATTGCCGCCAACGCGGAACGGGGGGCGCCACATCCCCAGGGTGTGGCAGCCGCCGTCGACAGCGTCTTGGTTCTGGCTACTCCGCCGGAGCGAGTACCTTCAGGTCGAAGCCTTCGTAGCCCGCCTCGCGGACTTCTGCGAGCTTGTTCCGGTAGTTGCCGAGGCCTCCGAGGTAGAACATGACGGTCTTCGTCTTGCCCGGGATGTTGGCGCCGAAGATCCAGGAGTCGGCCTTCGGGAAGAGCGTCATATCGGCGATCTCCTGGCAGGTCCGGGTCCAGGCTTCCTCGGCCTCTGCGGTCGGCTCCACAGAGGCAACCTGTCCGGTCTCGGCGTCGTTGATCAGCTGCGAGATCCACTCGACCTGGGCCTCGATGCTCGGCGGCAGGTTGGTGAAGGGGCCATTGGGGCCGAGGATCATGAACATGTTCGGGAATCCTGCTGTGGTGACTCCGAGGTAGCTGGTGGGTCCGTCCTGCCAGTGCTGCTGGATGGTCTCGCCGCCGCGGCCCCGGATGTCCATCCGGGTGTAGTTTCCGTCCACGGCGTCGAAGCCTGTGGCGAAGATCAGGACGTCGATCTCGTGCTCCACGCCGTCCGAGGTCCTGATGCCCGTGGGCGTCAGTTCGACGATCGGCGTCTCCTTGACCGAGACCAGCTCTACGTTGTCCCGGTTGAATGTGGCGTAGTAGCCGCTGTCGCACAGGGGGCGCTTGGCGTAAAGGTCGGTCGGAGTGAGCTTGCGGGCCGTCTCCGGGTCCTTGACGATCTCGGCGATCTTGCCGCGGACGAATGCTGCGGCGGCCTCGTTGGCGTCAGGGTCCGTGGCGATGTCGCCGAAGGTGTTGAACATGAAGCGGAATCCGCCGCCGGTTTCCCAGGCCTTCTGGAAGACGGCCTGCCGTTCCGTTGCGGAGACGCTCATAGCGGGAACGGTGCTTTCCTCGAACCCGAAGGCGACGCCGGAACCCCGGACCTGCTCCCAGATTTTCGGGTAGTCCTTCTTGACGGACGCCACGTATTCCGGCGTGACAGTGGTGTTGCCGACGGGGACGCTGTACTGCGGTGAGCGCTGGAAGACGGTGAGGTGTCCGACCTTGGGGGCAATGGCGGTGATGATCTGCAGGCCGGTGGAGCCGGTGCCGATCACGCCGACGCGCTTGCCGGTCAGGTCCACGCCCTCAGGCCAGGCGCCGGAGTGGTAGATCTCGCCTTCGAAGGTGTCGATACCCGGAATGTTGGGGATATTGGTGGCCGAGAGCAGGCCGAGGCCGTTGACAATGTACTTCGCCGTGATGGTTTCGCCGGTGTCAGTGCCGATGGTCCAGCGGTTGGCCGACTCGTCGTAGTGCGCGGAGGTGATACCGGTGTTGAGCTGAATATCCTTGCGCAGGTCATAGCGGTCCACAACGTGTTCGAGGTACCGGAGGATTTCCGGCTGGGTCACGTACTTGTGGGTCCAGTCCCACTCATTCAGCAGTTCGTCGTCGAATGAGTAGCGGTAGACATAGCTCTCGGTGTCCGACAGGGCACCCGGGTAGCGGTTCCAGTACCAGGTGCCGCCGACGCCGCCGGCGCGGTCGAAGGCGCGGACGTTGAGTCCGAGTTCGTTGCGCAGCTTGTGCAGCATGTAGATGCCGCCAAAGCCGGCGCCGACGACGACGGCGTCGAGTTCGGCGGGAGAGGTGGGAGAGGTGGCGGGGGCAGTTTGCCCGTGGTCTTCAGCCATGATGGATACTCCTTTGTATTTTAGGTCTTGTGTTGTGGGGTGGCCGGGGCTCAGTACTTGTACCAGCCGGCGATGCGGGCGAGTTCGGCGTCGGCGACCTCGGAGTTGCCGGCGAGGAACGGGAAGACGTGCTGCTGGTCCTCGGCGATGGAGAGGGTCACGTCGACGCCGGCGGCCTCGGCCAGTGCGGCCAGGCGGGTGGCGTTGTCCAGGAGGGATTCGACGGCGCCGGCGGTGATGTATAGGCGCGGGAACCCGGTGAAGTCGGCGTAGAGGGGGTTGGCCAGCGGGTTCTGCGGGCTGACGGAATCGCCCAGCACGCCGGCGATCATGCCCTCGAGCAGCGGGACGGAGATCAGGGCGTCCGTGGCGTCGTTGGTGATGAGGGTTTGGCCCTTGTTCTCCATGTCCAGCCACGGTGAGAAGACGATAACCTGGCCGGGCTGTGGCTCGCCCTGTTCCTTGAGCGCCAGGGCGATGGCGATGGCAAGGTTCCCGCCGGCGGAATCGCCAATGGTGGTGATGTCGTGCGGGTGGATGCCGCTCTCAACGAGAGCCTTGAAGGCGGCGACGCCGTCTTCGACCTGGGCGGGGTGCGGGTGCTCGGGTGCCCGGCGGTAGTCCAGGACAAAGGTAACAACGCCGAGAGCCTTGGCAACGTGGCCGGCAAGCTTCCGGTGGCTTGCTGCTGAGCCGACCGCGAAGCCGCCGCCGTGGGTGTAGAGCAGCACTTTCGTCCGGTCGGCACCTTCCGGGAAGGCCCAGATGCCGGGGACGCCGCCGACGACGTCCTCCTTGTAGGTGACTGCTTCTGGCTCCCGGGTGGGCTGGTGCCACTCGTCGAAGATGCTGCGGAAGAGGCGCATCGTCAGATCCGGAGTGGTGGCGATGATGTTGGACCAGTCCGCGTAAAGGTCGCGGAGGGCATCGGTCGCCTGGGAAGTTTCAGTCGCTGCTGCTTCGGTCGAGATTGTCATCTCATACTCCTTCGTATGGAGGGCCTCCCGAGCCTCGCCCGGGGTGCTGATGGATCGGAATCTTGGTGCGTTTTGCCGCTAGATATAGCGTGGATCACATTTGTGCCGGCCCAGTGTTCCACTTTGAAACACCGGTCCGGCGCCGGACCCGCCCGGGAGCTACTGCGTGGTGTAGCCGCCGTCAACGACGAGTTCCGCACCCGTGACGAAGGACGCTTCGTCCGAGGCGAGGAAGAGGACAGCCTGGGAGACTTCTTCGGGCCGTCCCGGCCGCCCGAGGATGGTTGTTCCCAACAGGGCCTTCGCGCCTTCCGGTGTTGCCATCAGTTCCTTGGTCATCTCGGTGTCAATCACGCCCGGGTGCACGGAGTTGACCCGGATGCCGAACTTGGCAAGATCGACCGCCGCAGCCTTGGAGAGCAGGCGCACTGCGCCCTTGCACGCCTGGTAGGCCGCGGCGCTGGGTGCCCCGATGAGCCCGTAGATCGAGGAAATGTTCACGATGGAGCCCCCGCCGGCTGCCTGAAGCGCAGGTGCCGCCAGCTTGCAGCCCAGGAAGGTTCCCTTGGCGTTGATATCCAGGGTGCGGTCCCATTCCTCCTCGTCCGTCTCGTCGAGGGGTTTGAGGATGAGGATGCCGGCATTGTTGACGAGGACGTCCAGCTTGCCGAATTCATTGACGGCTTCTTCCAGCACACGCTGCCAGTCGTCGGACCGGGTGACATCATGCGTGATGAAGAGTGCGGAACCCCCGGCGTCGTTGATCTCCTCTGCCACGGCCTTTCCGGCGGCTTCCCGGACGTCCGTGATGACGACCTTGGCCCCTTCTGCGGCGAGGAGCAGGGCGTGCGACCTGCCCATGCCCTGGGCGGCTCCGGTGATGAGTGCAACTTTTCCTGACATGCGTCCCGCCATGGTCATTCTCCTTTGAATGCGACAACGTGGGCCCGGTTCCTCCGGGCCGAGGACCCTTCAAGCGGGGTAGTCAATTCTTATGTGACGTGGATCTCACGATGGTGTGCCGATTTGGAACAGCGCATCACCGCCAGCATTCGGCGGAGGCTTCGATTGTTGCCCCCTGCGCATAAACGACGCCTTGATTTGGTATTGGATTCCTATCAGCGCGGGTGCCATCCTTGAATGAATACAGTCAGCGCAACGATGCGAGGTCACCATGCACGCTTTTGCCGTTTTCCAAGACAGCCCCGAGATCCAGGACATCGAACTGCCGGACCCCGTGCCGACAGGAACCGAAGTCCTCTTGAGGGTGATCCGCTCGGGCGTGTGCCACACGGACACCCACCTTCGTGAGGGTTCGTACGACCTGGGCAGCCGGGGAGCGTTGAAGCTCGTGGACCGGGGCGTCACTTACCCGCTGGTCATGGGGCACGAAGTCGTCGGTGTCGTCGAGAAAGTCGGGGACCTTGTGCACGGGACCAAACCCGGGGACATCAGGCTGGTCTATCCCTGGATTGGCTGCGGCACGTGCCGGGATTGCCTGGCCGGCCGCGACAACGTCTGCGCCAACGGACGCAACCTTGGAGTCACGGAGCACGGCGGCTACGCCGAGCAGATCCTGGTCCGCGCCGAAAAGTACCTCGTGGACATCGAGGGCCTGGACCTCAGCTGGGCGGCGACGCTGGCGTGCTCGGGCCTGACGGCCTTCAGCGCAGTGAACAAAGTCCTCCCGCTGGGGCCGGACGAACCTGTTGTGGTGATTGGCGCCGGCGGAGTCGGGCTCACCGCCATCGCTACCCTCAGCGCGCTGGGGCACCAGGCCATCTGCGCCGTCGACATTTCGGAGCGGAATCTCCAGCTGGCCCGTGAGGTCGGCGCCAGCACAACTGTCCAATCCACCGATCAAGGTCTCAGCGCCAAGATCATCGGCGCAAACGGAGGCCCGGTAGCAGCCGTCATCGACTTCGTGAACAACAGCCAAACGGCGCCCGTAGCCTTCGACTCCCTGCGCAAGGGTGGCCAACTGGTTCAGGTAGGGCTCTTCGGCGGCGAACTGACGGTCCCGACCGCACTCATGGCCCTTAAGATGCTCACGATCCGAGGCAGCTTTGTGGGCAACCCCGAGGAGCTGAACCAGCTCGTCGCCTTGGCCAAGCAGGATGCGATTCCCCACATTCCGATCATCGACGCCGAGCTCTCCGCCGGATCTGTGGGCGAGAACCTGGACAAGCTCACGCAGGGCGGCGTCCCCGGACGCGTGGTGCTGCGCGCGGCAGACGGTGCCCAGGGCTGACCAGCCATGCAAAACCCGCGCAACGTTCCCGACGATGCCCTTCGCGCTGCCCGGGAACACCTCATCCGCCGGGGCCTCCGGGATGGGACACAGCTGGCGGAAATCGTCTCCCCGGACATCGAACACAGCTGGCGCCGCTCGATCGGCGTGGAGGCTTCGGCGCGGCCCGAGGCGTTTCTGTTCGTCAATGATTTCGATCCGGACGGGATCCTGATCCGTGCGGCCAAGAGTGTGATGGACCACTGGCTGCAAAGCCTCAGCGGTATGGGCATCTCTTTGTTCCTCAGTGACCAGTCCGGCCAGATTATTGCCCGCAGGCTCGGCGACAAGGCACACGGCAACCGTTTCGACGAGGCCTATGCCGCGGAAGGGTTCAATTTTTCGGAGCGCTCGGTCGGGACCAACGGGCTCGGCACGCCCATCGAAGGACGCCAGGCCGTGTTTGTCCGGGGAGCGGAGCATTTCAACGAGGCACTGTCCCCGCTGGCCTGTGCGGGGGCGCCGATCATGCACCCCGTTACGCGCCGCGTGATAGGTTCCATTTCCTTCGCCTGCGACACCGGTTTGGACAACCCGCTCATGCTGGCCATGTCCCGGGAAGCGAGCAGCCAGATCGAACGGCGTTTGCTCGACCTCGGCAGCGCAACGGGACTCGCCTTGGGGATGTCGCAGCTGCGGTTGAGCTCCTCCAGAGCCCCGGTCATCATGCTCGATGCCCAGGCTGTGATGACCAACATTTCCGGTCTGGCGGTCATGAGCAGTGAACTGCACACCACACTGTGGGAGCAGCTGCGCGGTCTCGAATGGACCGGCGCCAAACAAACCATCGAGATACCGTCCCTGAATGTGGACGCCACCGTCCAGCGGATCGACGATTCCGGCGGGAGTTCTGCCTTCGCGTTGGAGCTCTCACGCATACCTGATGCCGCGAGCATTCCACGGAAGGTCGATGCCGATTTGCCCGGCACCGACTCTTCGGGTGTAGGGGCTGCGTTTCCGCACGTCATACGCACTGCCTTTGACCGGGCGGGCCAGGGACCCGGGGCGATCGCCGTGTGCGGGCAGGGCGGCTCCGGCAAGCTTCATCACACGCTCGCCTGGCTCAACGGACAGGACTCCGGTCCGGGTCCGTTGATCCTCGATGCCTGCCTCCTTCCGGAAGAAAAGGATGCCAGCTGGTTCCAGGCCGCCCGCGAAGCCATCGCAGACGGTCGAAGCGTGATCCTGCGGCATCTTGAGGATCTGCCCCGGAGCGAGTTGAACAGGCTCAAGGCCCTGGACGCGGCGGTGCGCCAGCAGCCGGAGCACCCTCCGGCAGGCCAAGACCGGGCAGCTCCTTCTCCGGCCCGGCTGGTTCTGACCATGAATCCCGAGGCGTGCCCGGACTTCGTCTCGGACGTCGTCTCACAAATCGCTGCGCGTGTGACTGTGCCGACTCTGTCCGAAACCAAGGAACGTATCCCCGTGCTGGCTGCGCATTTCCTGGATGCGGCCGCGCCTGCCGACAGATCCACGCTCTCTGCGGTCGCGCTGCAGGGGCTCATGCGCTGGCGGTGGCCGGGCAACGTCGCAGAACTGCGCGCCACCCTCGAGTCGCTGGGGCGCGCCCATCCCGGTCGCGTGCTGCAGGCCAATGACCTCCCGGAACATTTCAGGAACACAGGCAGGCGCACCCTGTCCAAACTCGAATCCCTGGAGCGCGACGCGATCGTCGCCGCCCTGGAACAAAGCGGGGGGAACCGCTCTGTCGCTGCGGAAGCCCTGGGGATGGGCCGAACCACCCTTTACCGGAGACTCCGTGCCCTGGGCATCGAGACGCCGGAGTTCATGGCCCCCTGACCGGGTCAAAGACAACCGTCATGACGCCGCCTTAGTCTGGCGCCCGTCATCCGGGTTCGTGTCAGCCGGCGCCGGGCAGGATCCGCTCGGCCAGCTCCAGTACTGCCCGCAGGGCAGGGCTGGAATGGTCCCGGCGCCAGGCCATCCGCAGCTCCACCGGAATCGTTTTGTCCATAACCTTCACGAAACGCACGTGGGGGTCCGTGACCGCGTCGGCCACCGAGGACAGCGTGAGCGTGCAGCCTACCTCCGCCCCGACCAGTGAGAGAGCAGTCCAGGAATCCGGGACGACCTGAACGATGTCCAGCTCGAACCCGGCGGCGTGCGTTAGTCGCCGGAGCCTGTCGTTCAGCACCGCCCCGGCATGAGGCGGCAGTGAAACGAAGGTGTCGCCGCGGAAGTCAGCCATCCGGGCTTCACCGGCGCCGGCCAGGCGGTGGCTCGCGGGGACGGCGACCACGAGGTCCTCCGCTGCAAGCAGGCGCGTTTCAATCCCGGCAGCAATGTAGTCCCAACGACCGAGGGCGATGTCCACGTCGCCACTGACCACACGGTCCATGGCAGGTTGGGCAAAGTTCTGGCTGAAGAGCTCGATCTGGATGCCCGGGTGGTCGCGCCGGACCTCTCTGGCGAGCCGGCCCACCAGGGTATGGGTGGAGGCGCCGGCATAGGCGACCCGGACGCGCCCGACTTCTCCTTTGTCTGCTGCGTGGACCGCGATGCTCGCCCGGCGGGTGGCATCAATGATGTCCGTTGCCGGCCCGATGAACGCCTCTCCGGCGCCGGTCAGCTTGACGCTGCGGGTACTCCGGTCGAACAGACGGGTTCCCAGCTCCCGTTCCAGCTGCTGGATGCTGCGGCTGACCGGAGGCTGGGCCATGTGCAGCTTCTCCGCCGCGCGGCCAAAGTGCAGCTCTTCTGCCACCGCCAGGAAGGCGCGGATCTGTTGGATCTCCATGCAAGTGATTATTGCACCTGGTGCAACAAAAAGGCCATCAATAAGTATTGGACGGATAGCAATGCGGTCGGTCATGGTTGAGGGAGAGAACCCTATGCAAGGAGCTTTTTGATGGACAGCCAACACTCCGCCGCCCTTGAGACGTCGGCATTCGGCCGCAGTGCAGGCGGCCCTCTCAGCGGCATCGTGATCGCCGATTTCGGCAGGGTGCTGGCCGGACCGTACTGCACTATGCTCTTGGCAGATCTCGGGGCAACTGTGATCAAGATTGAGAGCCCGGCCGGGGACGAGACCCGGGCATGGAAACCGCCCACCCGCGGCGATGACTCAACGTATTTCCTGTCGATCAACCGCAACAAGACCTCCATCAAACTCGACCTCCGCGATCCGGACGACCGCCGGACGGCGCAGCGCATCGCGGAACGGGCCGACGTCGTCGTCGAAAACTTCAAGCCGGGAGACTTGGTGCGCTACGGCCTGGACTACGACACAGTCGCGGCTACCAACAAGGAAGTTGTCTACGCCTCGATCACGGGCTTCGGGACGGCCGGGGGTGCCCAGCTCCCAGGCTACGATCTACTCATCCAGGCGCTGTCCGGACTGATGGACCTCACCGGGGCGCCGGACACCGGGCCCTTCCGTTCCGGAGTTGCGGTGTTCGACGTCATCACCGGACTTCACGCCTGCATCGGTATCCTCGCCGCACTCCGGCACCGGGATCGCATCGGAGAAGGCCAGCTGGTGGAAATGAACCTGATGTCTTCTGCCCTCTCCGGCATGGTGAACCAGACGGCCGCCGTGGTGCTCGGCGGGACCGTTCCCGTCCGGCTGGGAAACGAACATCCGAGCATCTACCCTTACGAGCCTTTCGACACCGGCGACGGGAAGCTGGTGATCGCGATCGGCAACGACTCCCAGTTCCGCACCCTCTGCGCCGCGATCGGCCGGCCGGCGCTTGCCACAGATCCGCGATTCGAAAAGGCTCCGCTCCGCAGCGCCAACCGCACCGAACTGCGGCCGCTCCTGGTGGAGTGCCTCTCGGCCCGGACCGCTTCGGAGTGGTTCGACATATTCACCGAAGCGAAGCTCCCCTGCGCACCGATCCAGGATCTGCGTGCCGGGATCGAATTCGCCGAACGAATCGGGCTGGAGCCTGTCGTGACCGTGGGGCACGGAAAGAGTGCTCAGCCCGGGGTGCGCAACCCCATCCGGCTGTCCAAGACCCCGGTGAGCTACGACCTCACGCCGCCCGATCTCGACAGCGGCGCGGAGCTGGTGCGCGCCTGGCTCGGCGACGACGACAACCAATTCGCCGGCGTCTTTGCCGGCACTTCCACCCGATCCCACGAGGAGCACTGATGACCACCGCAACGGACGTTTCCGTCAATTCCGACTTCTACGCACTGGACGACTACCTCAATGACACCGACCGTGCGCTGATCGCCAGCGTCCGGTCCTTCGTCGAAAAGGACGTCAAGCCCATCATCAACGAATACTGGGAGAAGGCGGACTTCCCGTATCAGTTGGTGCCAAAGTTCGCAGGGCTGGGAATCATCGGCACAGCCATCCAGGGCTATGGCTGCCCCGGGCTGACCCGGCTGCAGACCGGCCTCGTCGCGATGGAACTCTCGCGAGGTGACGGCAGCATCAACACCTTTAACGCGGTCCACTCCGGGCTGGCGATGGGCACCATCAACCTCCTCGGCAGCGACGAGCAGAAGCAGCGCTGGCTGCCGCCGATGGCGAAACTGGAAAAGCTCGGCGCGTTCGCGCTGACCGAACCGGACCACGGCTCCGACTCCGTGGCCCTGGAAACCTCCGCCCGGCTCGACGGCGAGCACTACGTCATCAACGGATCCAAACGCTGGATCGGGCTGGGCCACGTGGCGGACCTCGTTATCATCTGGGCCCGCGACACAACCGACCAAAAGGTGAAGGCCTTCGTCCTGGAAAAGAACGACGACGGCAGCTACCCCGCCGGATACAGTGCCGAGGCCATCACAGGAAAGATGGCCAAACGGGCGATCCAGCAGGCACAGATCGAGATCGACGGTCTGCGGATCCCCGCCGGAAACCTGCTGGCCAAGTCGAAATCCTTCCGCGACGTCGGAGCGGTGCTCAACACCACCCGCAGCACTGTGGCTTGGGAATCGCTGGGCCACGCCACCGCCGCCTATGAGATGGCGGTCCAGTACGCCCGGGAACGCGTGCAGTTCGGCAAGCCGATTGCCAGCTACCAGCTGGTGCAGAACAAGCTTGCCAACATGCTTGCGGACCTCACGGCCATGCAGCTGATCTGCTTCCGTACCGCGGCACTTCAGGACGAGGGCCGGCTCAGCAACGAACAGGCTTCCCTGGCCAAGATGTTCACCGGGGACAAGGCGCGGACGCTGTGCCGGGATGCGCGTGACATGTTTGGCGGGAACGGGATCCTGCTGGAACACCACGTGGCACGCCACCTGACCGACATGGAAGTGGTCCATACCTACGAAGGGACGGATTCCATCCAATCCCTGATCCTGGGCCGTGAGATCACCGGCATCTCAGCCTTCTCCTGACGAAACCGACGCCGGCAGGGTTCGGTACCAGTTCCGGCACCCCCTCCATAGGAAACTGCTGCACCCAGAAAGCACGGCCATCCGACAGGGTGGCCGTGCTTTCGCATGGGGACTGGGCTGGGGAAATCGAGCACATTCCTGACACGGAGTCAGGCGCGGGCTGCCGGCCGGCGATCAGGGCGTGCAGCTGGCGGCCGGACCCTACAGTCCGTATCGACGGATTCTCTCGTAGAGCGTCCCGCGTGCGATGCGAAGTTGCTCTGCAGCGTCCGATTTGTTTCCGCGGCACTCCCTTAGCACCGATGCGATGATCTCCCGCTCGGCCAGCTCCAGCTGGCTCAGCTCGGGCAGGACTACCGTCCGGGGCCCGGCGTCGGAACCACTCACGTGCGATCCAGCAAGGCTTGCGACACTCAGACGGCTGAGCACCAATGAACAGCCCTCCGCAGTCCTGGGAGGCATCACAGGCACGATCTGCGCACGAACGCCGGTCGGCAGGACAAACTCCCTGGTGAAAGGCCCTGCCTCTTCGACATAATGCCACAGCTGTTCCCGATCAAAAGACAGGCCGCCGAGACCATCCTCGGCGATCATGGTGTAACGGTCCAGTGTAATGACGGCCGCGCCCGTTCCCGCTTTCACCCGCAAATGGGCATCAAGAAGCCGCTGATGGCGGGCGCGGGACAGGCGGGTCAGCGAATCCTGAATGCCGGTCAGCAGCATGTTGAGCGCAATCTTCAGATGCGGGTTCGGCTCGCCGGCAAGGCACGTAACGTTAACGGCGCCGAGAAGTTTTCGCGTAATTGGGTGCAGGACCGGACTCGCTGCGCAGACGAGGTTGTGCATGCGCTCATCCAGGTGGTCGGTGCCTTGAACAATGGTGGAGGCGCGGGTCGCAAGCGCGACACCCACTCCATTCGTGCCCGCAGAACCCTGGGCGAGGTCGGCGCCCTCCGTTACATCTGCGCGCGCAAGATGCCGACGCAGGCTCGGAGCAGCTGCCCATTCGTAGGTCACCCTTCCATCGGCGTCAGTAAGGGCCAGCCAGGTCGTAGTCCCTTCAAGTGCCTCCTGCGTCGAGGAGATGGCTCTTCGCGCTACCTTCAAGAGAGACAACTGCTCCTCGGCCGAATTCGACATCTTGTTGTTCCTCCGCGTCATTGCGTGTGATGGAATCGTCCAGCCGGGCGCGAGAAACTCCGCTTCACAAGCTGAACTGGTGCCGGTCAATTTGACTGTCCCCTGTCGACGTCATGAGCGGCACCCTTCAAGTGTGACATAACCCACAATCGCGTTCGGCTCCACGGGCAAATTGTTCAAACATTGAACACTTTGACACACCAACACTCTTGCTGCAGCCCCACCCCGGCGGGTGGGCAGCGGAGTTGAGCGGCCCGGACCCCACGGTCGGCAGCCCTCCTTGGCGCCCGAACGAAGGAACCGGCTAAAGGACTGATGGAATCGGCGAGTCTGACCCGCGGACCAATGTTCAAGTTCTGTACAGGGCACGGATTCAGGTGCTAATCCGCGCAAGAATCCTAGAACTCGGGTTTGTCCTGCGACCAGGTCAGGAACGGGTCCGGCTCGGCCGCACCTGATTCCGTGGAGCATCTCCACGAACCGCCGATGAGGAAAATCCTGACGCACTGCGTTATTCCTGGCGTTCAACCCCGCTCACCCACTCTATTCAAAGGAGCATAGACACATGCATTTTTCGTATGCCCGCGCATGGCGAAAGATCGCCGTTGCGGTCCTCGCTACCGGCCTTCTCACCTCTACCGCTGCATGCAGCACCAGCAGCAGCAGCGCCGCCCCGGGCGCCCCGGCCGCGTCCCAAGGCAAAGGCACCGGCACGACGGATGGAGGCGGCGCTCTCCTCAAAGTCTTCATGCCGTCGACCTCGAACGTCTATCTGGCGGCCGCCTCGCAGTCCATCAAGGACGAGGCGAAAGCCCTCAACTACACCGTCAACATCGTCGAGAACAACTGGGACCAGACCGAGCAGGACCAGCAAGTCCAGGAATGGCTTGCCACCGGTGAGCGGGCAGCCGCGGTACTGATGTGGCCGGCTGGCGCCGCCGCCGCAACGAACTCGATTCGCCTCCTTTCCGCGCAGGCACCAGTGATCCAGTTCAACAACCTGGTCACGCCGGAAGCGTCCAAGTACGTGACCGCCTACGCGGGAGTCTCGGACACAGGCATCGGCAAGGAAGCCGGAGCCAACGCGCTCGCCGCCGTCGAAAAGCTCAAGGCCGAAGGGGTCAAGTTCCACGGCCCCGGCGGCAAGCCCAACGTCGTCGAGATCCGGTTCACCGCCGGGTACGCAGCCGGTGACGACCGCGAGAAAGCCTTCGCGGAAGCCACCCCCGGCGCGTTCAACATGCTCGCCGTCGAACCCACCCCGACCGTTGACGCGCAGGGCGGCTTCAAGGCAGCCAGCCAGGTCATCCCCCGCTTCCTCGGACAGGGCATCGACATCGTCTACGCACACAGTAACGACGTGGCAAACGGTGTGGTGCAGGCGCTGGAGCAGAACGGGCTGAAGCCGGGTAAGGACGTCATCCTGATCACCGGAACCTCCTCTGGCGACATGACCAACCTGCGCAGCGGCAAGATCTGGTCCGCCACCCTGCAGTCCCCGGTGATCGAGGGAGCCCTCGTGGTCCGGACCGCCGCGCAGTACATCGCCACCGGCCAGGTGCAGTCCGGCGACGTCACTATCGAATCGTCGGCGACCAAGCCTGAACTCAAGGTCGAAGCCCCGCACACGGCCACATACATGATGAATCCCCAAGTGACGGCCGAGAACAATGCCTCCTTCGACATCTGGGGCCTCTCGTTCGACAAGCTGATGGGCAAATAGGACCCCTCAACTGGAGTCCACCCCAACCGCGGAGCCTCGGATACCTCCCACCACCGGAGCTGTCCGAGGCTCCGCACCCATCTGATGCGCGCCCTGTGCGCCACACATTGCAAACCTAGGAGAAACGAATGACTGGAAGCACTCCCCTTCGCCTTGAGGCGAACGGCATCTTCAAGTCTTACGGGGCAGTGAACGCCCTCTCGGACGTGCGTTTCGAACTCCGGGCCGGCGAGGTCATGGCCCTCTTGGGTGAGAACGGCGCCGGGAAAAGCACCATCGTCAAGGTCATCTCTGGCCTCGTCTCACCCGACAAGGGTTCCATCGAGATCGATGGAACCCCGACAAATATCTCCAGCGTCTCGCTGTCACAGGCGGCCGGGATCGCCGTCGTCCAGCAGGAGTTCAGCACGGTCGGAACCATGACCGTGGCCCAGAACCTCGTGCTCGGCCAGCAGGGCACGCCCTGGTGGTGGAGCCCCCGCAGACTGAACGACAACGCCGTCGCGATCCTTGAGCGCGTCGGGCTTGCCGGACTGAACCCTTCCACACCGGTCGAGGAACTCTCCGTTGCGGAGATGCAACTTCTTGAGATCGCGCGCGTGCTGGCCAGGGACGCCAAGGTCATCATCTTCGACGAACCGACCGCAGCCCTCTCCGACGCTGAGATCGTCCGCGTACTCGATGCCGTCAAGCGTCTCGCGTCGGAGGGACGGAGCGTCGTCTATGTCACCCACAGGCTGGGCGAGGTTTTCGAGATTGCTGACCGCGTCACCGTTTTCCGCAACGGTAAGAGCGAGGCCCCTCTAGAGGTCAAAGAGCTCGATGTTGAGACGATCGTCGCGAAGATGATCGGCCGGGAGCTGGGCCACCTCTATCCGGGCAAATCCGCGGCGGTCGGTGAAGTCGTGCTGGAGACACGCGGGCTCCGGATTCCCGAGCTCCGTTCCGAGATCAACCTGACCCTCCGGCGCGGTGAGATCCTGGGCCTGACCGGGCAGCTCGGCTCGGGAACGGCGGAGCTGATGGAGGCACTTGCCGGCGTCGGCGAGATCGTCTCCGGGGAGGTTCTCCTGGACAGCCAGCCGCTTAACACCCGCGGCAGGCAGAACGGAATCTCGGCCGGCGTTGCCTACTGCTCCGCGGACCGGAAGAAGGACGGTATCTTCGCGAGAGTCCCGATCCGCCGGAACCTGTCGTCGCCCTGGCTGCACCGGCTGTCCGCCGTAGGGTTCGTCAGCGCCCGGCAGGAAGTCGACGAGACAAACCGCTACGCCTCGCACTTCGCCATCGACGTCAAACGCATGAACTCGAACGTGGGGACGCTTTCGGGCGGGAACCAGCAAAAGGTGGCCCTGGGCAAATGGCTCGGAATTAATCCGCGCGTCCTGCTGGTTGAGGAGCCCACCCGCGGCGTGGATATCGGCGCGCGTGCCGATATCTACGCCCAGCTTCGGCGACTCAGCGACTCGGGGGTAGGCGTGATCGTCAGCTCCTCGGACACCAACGAAATCCTGGGCCTCTCCGACACGATCGCCACTTACTTCCGCGGCGAACAAACATCTATCCGACCCGCAGGCGAGTGGACCGAATCCGCCCTCGTCCGCGAAGTAATGCACCGTGAGGATGCGAATCATGACTAGTACAGCAAGCATTGCCGCCAACTTCACCGCCCGGCCAACCAGAGGCAGCGTCGTCCGCTTCGTCAACAGCTACACGCTCCCGCTTCTCCTGGCGGCGGTGTTCATCGCGTCCGCCATCAGCACGCCCGATTTCGCCACCTTTGCGAATATTCGAGCGATCCTGATCAATACCTCCATCGTCGGAATCATCGCTGTCTCGATGACTGCGATCACAATTTCCGGCAATTTTTTCTCACTCGGCATCGCGTCCTCCACCGTTCTTGCCGGCATTGTGTTCCTTGCGGTGTCAGGCCTGACCGGATCGGCGCTGGCTGGGCTCGGCGCCGCCGTCGCGGTCTCGGTGACGTTGGGGATCATGCAGGGCCTCATCGTCGGCGCCGGACTCAACCCCGTCATCACCACCCTCGCCGTGGGCTCGGTCATCTATGGCCTGGTGGCGATCGCTACCAAGGGCGCCGTGGTAACCGCGGGCAGTGTGGACGTGGCGTGGCTGGCAACGTGGAACTTCCTGGAAATCCCGCTGCCTGTCTACATCTTCGTGCTCTTCACGGCCGTTGCGTGGTTCCTCACCGAACACACCCTGATCGGACGCAACATCCACCTCCTGGGCGCCAACCGCGCCACCGCCAGGAACAGCGGCATCTCTCCCCAGACCACCACTATCTGGGCCTTCATCGCGTTTGGGGTTGGCCTCGGAGTCGCCGGCGCCCTGAACGCCTCACAGCTGCATCAGATGCAGGCCAACGACCTGGCCGGACTCACCATGGACGTCATCGCGGCGGTTCTGGTCGGCGGAACCGCCGTATCAGGCGGCGAAGGATCCCCCACCCGGTCCGCGCTCGGTGCGCTGCTTATCGTGGCCCTGGGAAATATCATGCTCCTGCACGGCCTCGACAACGGCTGGCGCGTCTTCCTCGTTGGAGGCATCGTCGTGGTGCTCGTGGTAGCTCTTCACGTTCTCAGAAAGGTCAGTACCCGATGAACGCAGCCAAGGAATTCTTCCTTAAATACTCGCTCCAAATAGTCGTCCTCCTGCTGGTCGTCGGCATCATGGTGATGGTCTCACCCGGCTTTCGCGGGGAAGCTGCCCTGTTCTCGTCGCTCGAACGACTCATCCCGCTCGGCGTCATCGCGGCCGGACTGGCGGTGACGATGATCGCCGGCGAGTTCGATCTTTCCGTCGCCTCCATGGCCGCATTTGCAGGGGCGATCGCCGTGCAACTCGGAGGCCTCGGCCTGATAGCGAGCATCCTCATCGCCACAGTCGTGGGAGTGCTGCTCGGCTCGCTCCAAGGCTGGGTGATTGCACGGCTGGGTATCAGCTCGCTCGTGTTCACGGTTGGAACGCTGATCCTGCTCCGCGGCGCCACCTGGTTGGCGACCGACGGCGTCCCGGTCACCCTCACCGACTACAAGCTGAGCGATGCGCTCATGGTCCGGATCTGGGTCTTCACGCCTCTGTCGCTCACAACGATCGCCGTGCTCGCCGTTCTGGGCATCTTCCTGTCGCGGACACGGTGGGGCCGCGAGATCTCATCGATCGGCGGAGCCCGGCAGGAAGCCGTCGCCTCAGGAGTCAAGCTCAGGTCACGTCTGGTGCTCGCCTTTGCCATTTCCGGTGGATGCGGCGCCCTGGCCGGGGCGCTGTCGTCCTTCCGGGGCGGGTCTGCGACGCCGGATGGTCTGGCAAACATGCTCCTTCTGGCGCTGGCGGCAGTTCTCATCGGCGGAGTCAGCCTCACTGGAGGGCGCGGCGGCATGATCAACGTCGCGTTCGGCATCGCCATCACCGCGGTCCTTGCTGCGGGAATGTCTTCCATCGGGGTCAAGGCCTTCGTGACCGAACTGTTCACGGGCGTCCTCCTTCTGGTCGTGATCCTCTTGGAATTCGCCATCTCGAAGGCGGTCGCCTATAGGGCATCCTTGCAGAGGCGCCGTCCGCACCTGGCTGTCGCCTGAGAACGTCACTGACCTCGGGCCGTTGATTCCGGCGGCGCCTCCGATTCTGCAGGGGGCGTCGCCGGGTCATTGCAATGACCCGGCGACAGACCTTTGGATGGCCTTAAGCATGGCCCGCCGACCCCGGCGCTGAGGATTTTGCGACCGCCCCGGTGACGCTGTCGTCGGTCCCGGGGCCCCAATCTGGGGGCGAGGGCTTCGAGCCTGAACCAGGCGAGCCGCATCCGGCCTCACGACCTGCTGCCTGAGGGCTTCGAGTAGAGCGACACTCCCCTATCCGGAGCGCGCGCAGATGGACTTTCCCGCCGCGTGACACGTCCCCAGGATCCCGCCATCCATGGTTCCCGCGGTTCCCGCGGTTGTCGCGGGCATCTCGGGCATCTCGGGATCCGCCGTGCTGAATGCGGCGGCTGGCTAGTCTGCGCCGACCGCCGGCCGTCGCCCGGTCGCGGCGGGCAGATGCGACCGGGCCACGGGCACCGTGTTGGCCAATGATGAGCGGCTTGCCGTGCCCTGGTCTAAGGGGCTCACGAACCCGGGCCCATCGGGTGGCAGCGCGCTCAGTTGGTTACACGAGGACCATGCCGCCGTCGATCATGATGGTCTGGCCTGTCATGTAATCGGAGTCCGAGGAAGCGAGGAAGAGCGCCGTGCCCACCACGTCCTCCGGGACACCTTTGCGACCGATCAGGTTCGCTCCGGAAAACGACTCGAAGGCCTCGCCAGGGCGGGATGAATCGCCCATGTCCATGAGGTCCAGGTCCAGCTTCTTCCAGAGCGGGGTGTCCACGACACCGGGGGCAAATGCATTGGATGTGATCTTGTGCTTCGCCAGTGCGTGGGCGGCTGACTGGTTCAGAGCGGTCACCGCGAACTTGCTCGCGCAGTAGGACGCGAAGTTCGGGTAGCCCTGACGGCCTGCGATGGAGGACGTGACGATGAGCTTGCCGCCGTCGCCCTGCTTGATCATCTGCTTGGCGGCCTCCTGCTGGCAGATAAGGGTTCCCAAGGCGTTCACGTCGAGCGTGCTGCGGAAGTTCTCTTCGGTGGTCTCGAGGAAGTGCGTCGGCTTGATAATGCCCGCGATGGCGAACATGCAGTCCAGCCGACCGAACGACTCCACGCTGGTTTTGACGGCCATCGCTACGTCGGCCCGATTGACGACGTTACCGGAAACGGCGACGGCTCTACCGCCGGCGGCGGTGATCTCGTCCTTGACACTTTTAGCTGCGTCGAGGTTTAGATCGAGGAGCGTGATGTTGGCTCCCTCGCCTGCCAGCGCGAGGGCGATTACGCGGCCCATACCGCTGCCGGCACCTGTAATAAGGATGCTGCGATCCTCTACACGACGTGACATGTTGTCTCCTATAGCTCTAGTGGGAGTACTTAGAGCAGAGGTGCCGAGACCGACCGGGCCGCGTTGGGGCTGCCCTGCGCCGGCAAGGCGAAGGCCGGAGCCTTGCCCCTTTCACAGCGCCACCAGTCAGCCGCGCACCGTCTGCCTCCCGGCGTTCTTCTGTAATCACCCATCAGCTCGTCGGTGAGCCGAGGGATGTCCCGCGATTGCGGCACTTCCTCATCCTGCAAGACGCTTCCTCGCTGATGACTGAAGTGTTCAAACCTTGCACACCGCCAGGTTGCCCGCTCGGCCGGTCTCCCCAAACTTGCACTGAAAGCCTGCCCCACGTCGAGCAGCAACAATTGTTGCAGTTCCGACGCTTCAATAGGATTCCAGTGATACCTTTTACTCAATAATGAAGAGGGTGGGGAGAACGAGAAGAGCGAGCAGAACATGGACGTTGGCCAGCTGAGGGCTTTCCTTGCAGTGGCCCAGGAACTCCATTTCGGGCGGGCGGCCGAACGCCTAAACATGACCCAGCCGCCCCTAAGCCGGATCATCAAACAGCTCGAAACTGAACTCGGAACGCGCCTGCTGGACCGCAACACCCGTTCCGTGAAGCTCACGTCGAGTGGGCAGGCGCTGGTCGCCCCTGCCACCGAGGTTTTCGAGGCCCTTCGCCGAGCCGAGGAGGCCGTCCGGTCCGCCGACAACGGCGAGGCCGGAATGGTGCGAATTGCTTTTGCTGGCGTGTCTACCCACCAGCTGGTGGCCCGACTCGCCAGGCAGGTGAAGTCCAACAGGCCAAGGATCCAGCTGGAGCTGTCCAGCCAGAATTTCGCCCAGCCTGCGATGAAAAAACTGGTGCAAGGGGAGACAGACATCGCGCTGGGACGGTGGGACGTCATCCCGGCAGAGGTGTCCTCCCGCGTGGTCATGCGGGACTCACTCGTGGTGGCAATGCCCGACACCCACCCGCTTGCCGGCTCACGCCGGATCGCGATGGGGCGGCTTGCCGCTGAGGCCTTCATTTCGCTGACGCCTTTCGAGGGCGCGGTCCTGCCAGATCGGCTTCGGCGGCTAGCCCATGCCAACGGTTTTGTCGCCGACATCGTTCAGGTGGCGCCTGACACGCAGACCGCGCTGGCGCTGATAAGTGCCGAAGTAGGGTGCCATCTGACATTGGCGTCTGTTGCGCGGAATGCGACAGATCCGCATGTTGTGTTCATTCCCCTCGAGGACTCCACCGCCGATGTCGATCTCCGGGCAGCGTGGCGCCGCAAGGACACAAGTCCGGCCCTAAAGGCTGTGCTGGAAGAAGTCATCAGCCTCGACGGCGACACCGGGGCCTGATGCATGCCGCCGGGCCGCGGCCATCGGTATCAGATCGACCCTTCGCCTGTATCGAGGCCAAGCTGGCGCAGCCGCCGATACAGTGTGGACCTCCCCATACCCAGCAGGGCTGCGGCCTCCGATTTGTTACCCCCGGCCGCGTCGAGTGCCCTGATGATGGCCCCGCGCTCCGCCGTCTCCATCATGCTCATGTGACGTCGCGGGGGCGCCTGCTGCAGATGTTTCGGCAAATGCCGACGTTCGATGACCGAGCCTTTCGCGTCCCCGATCAGGACGGCTACAGTGTCGGCAAGTTCGGCGATATTGCCGGGCCAGTTCCACTGGACCATGGACTGCAGGGCAGCCGGCGAGATGGTGTGCCGCGATTCCGGGTCAACCACGTTGAGGATAGCCTTGACCAGTCCGGGGATCCTTTCCGGGGTCCGGGCCAGGGCATCGGTACGCTCCTCGGTTCCAGTGGTGTCGACAAAAGCCCGAACGGCCGGCGCAGCCTGGTCGCGCGAGGACGTCAGCAGAAGGCTGCTGGCACGCTGCCCATCAGACCTGGCTCTCTGGTGCCGCTCGACGACAGCGGCCAAATCCGCAACTTCGTTTTCGGCGAGGTCCTCGATCCGCCGGATCAGCACGTCGGTACCGCCTGCCAGGAGGTCCTCGATGGCCCTCCACGGAGTAGCCGCCCCGGCGGACAGGACAAATACTTCACAACGCGCCGTACTTCCCCACTCCGTACGCCGCCTCCCGGCGGCTGTCGCGCGTCCAGAACCACGCGGTCCATCTACCAGAACAACGGCCGGAGCGGTCTTGCTCGGCGCCGGCGCGCCTTTGCCCTCGAGCCGTGCTCCAGAAGGCAAGGCCAGCCCAGACGGGTTGTCGGACGCGTTACTCAGATCGGAGAAGTGCACCACGTAGTGCTCACGCGGCCCATCCGCCACCCTCCGGGCCGTGACCTCAATGGAGGTGGCCTCCAATTCACGCCGCAGTGTATTGCTGGATGACCAGTCGTGAGATTTGAGCACTTCCCAGAGCATGACATGCGACGCGACACTGACGTAGGGCAGGCCCGGCGTGTTAGCCAGGATGGACTCTCGATCCATCACCACCGTAGGACGCTGTGAGCTGCTGAAACGCATAAAGGACATCGCAAGTGCGAGATCCTGGGGCCGGGAGGACGCCCGGAATCTCTCCTCAATCTGCTGGCTGATCTCCCGCGTCAGCGACAGCATGATCGGACTGGCAGCCTCGAGTGGGCCGCCCAGCGAGACTGAGCCAACGACCAGACCGGCCGGTGTATAGACGGGCGCAGCCGCACACGCCAGGGCGGTCAAGGCGTCATTGTAGTGCTGGCTCCCCTTGACGAAAACCGGGCGCTTCTCGACCATGGACGTGCCCAGGCCGTTCGTGCCAATGGATTCCTCGGAGTAGTCGAAGCCCTCCGCCGCGTGCATGCTGTCGAGGCGCCGTCGCTCACTGTTGTCACTCGTTCGCCGGGCAACGATGCTGCCGCCCCGGTCGCTGAGGAAGAGTGTGGTCCCAGTGTCAGCGAGCTGGTGTTGCCAACGATCGAGCACAGGAACTGCAGCCCGGCACAGCAGAGAGTCCGTATCCACGTCTTGGAACCGTTGAGACGGGACCGAGCTTTCGACGGCGCTGCTGAGCGACCGTCGCCAACTGCGCACGATCAGGTCCGGCACTGCATCGTTGGCCCCATAGGGTCCTGTGAGGCCAACGCGAATCAGCTGCTCCCGCGCTTCCCGCACCGGATCGGACATATCTGCCCCTTTGCAATGTCGTCCGCCAGCCCGGATGTCGGCCCATCAACACTCGCCAGCACTCGCGATTAGTGCCGAGAGGGTATCAATCCCGGATTCTCGGGTCGAACGGAAGTGTCCCAAATCGAGACACCGCGTCCTTGTTGTGCCACCACAGACTGGTAACTACAAAGTGAATTATCTCACAGAGCCCAATTAGTCGGAGGAAATGACATCATGGACAACGCCGTCCCCGAGAAGATCTACCAGCTCGACGCACTCGTCGTCGGAGCAGGCTTCGGTGGCATCTACATGCTGCACAAGCTGCGCAACGAACTCGGTCTCAACGCCGTCGCCATTGACCGCGCAGGGGGCGTAGGCGGGACCTGGTACTGGAACAAGTATCCCGGCGCCCTCTCGGACTCGGAGAGCTTCGTCTACCAGTACTCGTTCGATCGCGAGCTCTACCAGCAGACCCCATGGAACACCAAATATGTGCCCCAGCGCCAGATTCTGGCGTACTTGAACGGCGTCGTGGACCGGTACAGCCTCCGTGAACACATTCAACTCGAAACCGGCATGACTGACGCTGAATTCGACGAGACCACCGGCACCTGGACAGTGCGGACCGACACGGGTGTCACGTTCCAGTCCCGGTTCCTCGTCACGGGTCTCGGCCTGCTCTCCGCGACAAACCTCCCCAAATTCCCCGGGATGGAATCCTTCCAGGGCCGCCTGGTGCACACCGGCGCCTGGCCCGAGGACCTGGATCTGGCTGGCAAGCGTGTAGGTGTGATCGGCAATGGTTCCACCGGCAACCAGGTGATCACGGCCACCGCACCCGTCGCTGCTCACTTGACCTCGTTCCAGCGCACCCCGCAGTACAGCGTGCCTGCCGGCAACCGCGAACTTACGTTGCAGGAACAGCAGGGGCACCGGGACAACTTCGAGGCCAACTGGGATCAGGTCCGGAACTCTTCCGTCGCCATGGGCTTCGTAGAGAGCGCCGTTCCGACGTTCAGCGTCACCCCGGAAGAGCGCGAACGTATCTACCAGAGGACCTGGGAGGAAGGCGGAGGGTTCCGCTTCATGTTCGAAACCTTCTCTGATATCGCCACTGACCCGGAAGCCAACGAAGAAGCGGCCAAATTCATCCGCGGGAAGATCGCCGAAATCGTGAAGGACCCTGAGACCCGCCGAAAACTGACGCCGACGGACCTCTACGCCCGCAGGCCCCTTTGCGATTCGGGTTACTACGAAACGTTCAACCGCCCAAACGTCTCCCTCGTGAATGTCAAAGAGAACCCGATCGAGCAGGTGACGGAGCATGGCATCGTCACGGCCGACGGAACCCTGCACGAACTTGACGTACTCATCTGTGCCACCGGCTTCGACGCTGTGGACGGCAACTACGTCCGCGTGAATATTCGGGGCCGGGACGGCGAAACGCTGAAGGAGCACTGGGCCGGCGGCCCGACCAGCTATCTCGGCATGGCAACCAGTGGCTTCCCGAACATGTTCATGATCCTCGGCCCCAACGGCCCCTTCACCAACCTTCCGCCCTCGATCGAGGCCCAGGTCGAGTGGATCAGCGAGACTATCGGCCATGTGTCGAGCTCCGGTACCGGCTGGATCGAAGCCAAGGCCGACACTGAGGCTGACTGGACAGAGACCTGCTCGGATATCGCCCATCAGACCCTCTTCCCCCAGGCCGCTTCGTGGATTTTCGGGGCGAACATCCCGGGTAAGAAGCGGACGGTGATGTTCTACCTCGGCGGCATCAAGCAGTACCGTTCCATCCTCGCCGAGGAGGCCTCGAACAAGTACCCCAATTTCATGACCGACAGCAAGGCACTGACGCCGGCCTAATCGGCACTGCAGGGACAGCCCGGGACGGACAGCGGTCACGCCGCCCGTCCCGGGCTGTCCCGCGAGTTCGCAAACGAGATTCTCATCTGCATCATCTGATGCCCGCATACAACTAGGAGGCGCCATGCGCGCAGCGGTCTACTACGGCAAGAACAAACTTGAGATCCGGGACGTTCAGGAACCTTCCCCGGCGGAAGGCCAGGTAAAGATCAAGGTCAGCCGCAACGGAATCTGCGGTACCGACCTTCATGAGTACTACGATGGCCCGATCTTCATTCCTCCGACCGACCCGCACCCCCTCACGGGCCAATGCCTGCCCCTGACCTTGGGCCATGAATTTTCCGGAGTGGTGACGGAAGTCGGTAAGAACGTCACCGATGTCCGCGAGGGTGACCGGGTCACAGTCGAGCCTATTTACCGCTGCGGTGTGTGTCGCCCGTGCAAGAGCGGGCATTACAACCTGTGTAACGTGATCGGATTCCATGGCCTGATGGCCGACGGCGGAATGGCCGAGTACACAGTCGTGCCAAGCAATCAGGTGCACAAACTCCCCGACAATGTCTCGCTCGAAATGGGCGCACTGGTGGAGCCAATGTCCGTGGCCTATCACGCCGCGACCATGGGCGAAGTCAACGACCAGAGCCGCGCGCTGATTTACGGCGCCGGGCCCATCGGCATCGGCATCTGGTTTGCCCTCCGCGGGATGGGACTGACCGAAATCGACGTCGTTGAACCGTCGGAGACCCGCCGAAAGTCCATTGAGACACTCGGCGCACGCACGCTGGATCCCAGCAGCCAGGACGTAACCGCACTCATCGCCGACCGGACCAACGGCGACGGCGTTGACGCGGCCTTCGACGCCGCCGGGGTTGCACCTGCCGTCCAATCAGCCCTCGAATGCCTCGGTGAACGCCGGCCGCTGATCAGCGTTGCGATTTATGAAAAGCCCCTCCCGACGCCGCTCATCAACCTCGTGCTGAGGGAGCGGCGCATCCAAGGGACCATCTGCTACACCGGGGCCGACTATTCAGCGGTGATCGACCTCATGGCCAAAGGTCACTACAAGACGACAGGGTGGGTTGAGGACATCCCCCTCAGTGGGGTGGTCCAAGACGGGTTCGAGAAGCTCCGGGCCGGCCAGAAAATGAAGCTGCTGGTCGATCCTGCTCTCTGATCCATCGACGAAAGTAGAAAACAAGGAAGTATCTTCCGTGGAATGTATCTGCTAGCCTCGTGCCATGGACACCAGAGACGACCCCGCTGCCTTCTATCCGCTGTTCAGTGCGCTGACACGGCTCGAAACGGAGTTGTGGGACGCGGTTGATGCCCGCCTGCGCGATGAATGCGGCGTTCCCCTCGGCAGGTACGAGGCGATGGTTGTTGTTGCTACCGTCGGCGCGTGCAGGGTGTTCGATATTGCGTCGGCGCTGTCCATTACGGTGGGCGGCGCCAGCAAGCTCATCGACCGTGTTGAGGCGGCGGGGTTCTGCTCGCGGAAGATGAACCCGGGCGACCGGCGTTCCTCCCTGCTGGAACTCACACCGGCCGGGGCCGCGGTGGTTGACCAGGCCCGCCAGGTGGTCGAGGCAGAACTTGCCCGCTGGTTCACCCCGGCCCTGACCACGCAGGAGGCCAGCACCCTGCTCGAACTCCTGGCACGTGTGCGCAGTGCGCATCGACCTGCGCTGGACTCCAAGGTGGCCGGGCAGTGAGCGCCGGCACCATGCGGGCAGTTGTGCTGGACGGCCCCGGGCCGGCTGAGGCTCTGGTCATACAAGATAGGCCAATCCCCGTGCCCCGGCCCGGCCAAGTGCTCATCCGCGTCCGGGCCTTCGGGCTCAACCGCTCAGAGCTGCATACCCGCCTGGGCCTGGCCGAGGGCGTCACGTTTCCACGCGTGCCCGGGATCGAAGCTGTAGGAGATGTGGCGGACTCCCCCGGCGGCGAGTTCCGCGCGGGACAAAAGGTCGCCACCCTGATGGGCGGCATGGGCCGCGTTTTCGACGGCGGCTACGCCGAGTACACGTGCGTGCCGGCCGGGCAGGTCATACCGTTTGAATCAGAGCTGCCCTGGTCCGTCATCGGCGCCATCCCGGAGATGCTTCAGACCGCACACGGCTCCCTCACGATCGGCCTCGACATCCGGCCCGGCCAAAGCCTGCTCATTCGCGGCGGAACGTCGTCCGTCGGCATGGCCGCAGCGATCCTTGCCAAACGCCGCGGGATCACCGTCCTAGCCTCAACCCGCAACGAAGCCAAACGGGCAGCACTCCTTGCGATCGGCGTCGACCATGTCCTGATTGACGATGGCGACCTCGCCGGCGCCGTGCGCCGCATTGTTCCCGGCGGAGTCGACGCTGCCCTCGAACTCGTCGGCACTCCGACATTGCGCGACACATTGCACGCCACCCGGGTCCACGGCGTCGTCTGCTTCACCGGCATGCTCTCAAACCAGTGGTCCATCCCGGATTTCTATCCCATCGACTACATTCCCCGCGGTGTCCGGCTCACCTCCTACACGGGCGGAGCAGCCGACCTTCCCGGCAGCGTGCTCCAAGAATTCCTGCAGGCCGTCAGCGACGGCACGGCAACCGTCCCCATCGGCAAGGTCTACGCCCTCGATGACATCGTCCAGGCCCACGCCGACATGGAGGAAAGCCGCGCCAGCGGCAAACTCGTCGTCACCACCTAAAGCCTGAGAACCGTTACGGCCCTCACTTCGCGGGGGCGGGTTCTGCCATGCCTCAAACCCAGGAACAAACCCATGCCATTTCTTGCCCCTTCAGGCCGTCCCCCTGTGTACCCGGCACGCCGGCCGGCAACTCATGTACTGCCGGCCCAACGCGCTGAGGCGCTGCCGAAGGCCTCCATCGCCGTCGCCGCCCTTTCCACCATCGTCGAGTGGTACGACTTCACTCTGTATCTCTTCATGGCAACGGTTTTGTCCCGGGTAGTCTTTGGCGGAGGCCCGGATTCGCTGCTCGCCACGCTCGCCATCTTCGCGGTGTCGTACCTGGGCGCCCACTGACCCGAAGCCGACGACCGCGACCAGCAAGTACATGACCGGAAGCGGCATGACCCCGGTTCCCATGAGAACCAGCGCCAGGCCGGAACTCGCGAAAGCCGTTGCGGTCACCGGCCGGGGCCCGAAGCGGTCGGCGAGCCTGGAGGAAACGAGCACGCCGACGACTGCGCCGATGTTGACCGTCAGGAGGAATGTCAGGGAGGAGGCCAGCGAGTATTTGGCGATGACCATGAGTTGCGGCAGCCAAGTGTTGAGCCCGTAGACAAGGGTCTGGCCACAGACGCCGGCCAGACTGAAGAGGATCATTGCAGTCAGCAGGCGCCCGGTCAGCAGGGTGCGGAAACGGCCGTGCACGGGCACGTCCCCTTGTGCCGGTGCTTCGGGCAGCGGTTCCAGCCCGTATTCGGAGATGATGCGTTCCGCCTGTACCCGGTCCCCCTTGGCAGCGAGGAATGCCGGGGATTCCGGAAGGAACTTGAACAGCAGAGGCACAACGGCGATGAGTGGAACGCCGCCGAGTGCCAGCATGCCGCGGAACCCGAGCGCGGGCAGGAAGGCGAGAGCGAGAAGCGCGGCGAGGATCCCGCCGACAGCGTATCCGGAGAACATCAGGGCGTTATTGAAGTTGCGGCGGTTCGACTTGGAGAACTCCACGGTCAGGGCGATCGCCGTCGGGATTACACCGCCCAGGCCGAGGCCGGCGAGAAAACGGAATAAACCAAAGAGCTCGGGAGTCGGCGCCCAGGCGGTGAGCAGCATCAGCACTGAGAAGGATGCGATGGAAACCATCATGACTTTCCGGCGCCCGACGATGTCAGTGAGGTACCCGATCAGGATGGCGCCGATGAACATTCCGGCCAGCGCATAACTGCCGATGGCGCCGGTCTGCACCGGGGTCAGGCCCCAGGGTTCGTAGGCCAGGAGTTTGGGGACGATTGCTCCGTAGACGACCAGATCGTATCCGTCGAAGACGATGGCGAGGAAACAGAGGAAGATGACAGCGGCTGCCGATTTGCGAGGGCGAACCGGAGATGAGGCAGGCGATTGAAAAGCCATTGGGGACTCCAGGTGATATACACGACGTTGTGGCTGTGCCAGAGATGAGGGGCCGTTCGGATGTGATCTGACCCACAACTGAATGTAACATAAATGTGTTGTGCGTCAACAGGCGTGTTGCATGTTTCCTTTTTGACGCCCGCCCCGGGCAAGCAAGTATTGGAGAAGCCTTATGCAGTGGAAACCCAGAGCCCTGATCCTGGATCTTTTCGGGGACTACCTCCGGTACGCCGGGAGCGAGGTCAGGCTGGCTGATATCACGGAGCTCCTCGCCGTCTTCGAAATTGAGCCGGCCACGGTCCGCGTCAACCTCTCACGCCTGCGCAAGGAGGGCTGGTTCACCACCCGGCGCGTCGGACGGGAAACGGTCTACGCACTCACCCCCCACATGCTGGAGATCCTCAACGAGGGGCGCGAACGGATCTTCCGGCAGCGGGACGAAAACTGGGAGGGGCGCTGGACCATGGCCATTTACCAGGTTCCGGAATCCGAACGCGCCGTCCGCGAACAACTCCGCAAGCAGCTCGCTTGGCATGGTTTCGGCCAGCTGTCACCATCGACCTGGCTGAGCCCGCACGACCTCATCTCCGAGGTCCGCGAAATTGCCGCCGACTATCCGCAGGCCAAAGTTGATGCCCTCTGGTGCGGGACCGGCGACCTCGAGGAGGACAGGGACCTTGCCGCACGATGCTGGGATCTGGACCAACTCGGCGCGGACTATCAGGAATTCATCCGCACCTATGCCGCCCTCGATGACGAGGAAGTCAACGCCGGCAAGGACGGGCGAACAGCACTCATCGAACGGATGCGCCTTATCGGTGATTTTCGCCGCTTCCCCTTCAGAGACCCGCACCTGCCCCTCGAGCTGCAGCCTAAGGGCTGGCCCAGCAGTGAGGCGTACAGCCTTTTTGGTGCAATACACCGCCAGCTCGGGCCTGCCGCCAACGAATTCGTCTCCGGCATTATTGGTCAGCCCATCGGGGAGGGCCAGGAGATCGTGGCGTGACCCGGTCGAGGCGCGAAGCTGGCCGTGGTTCGTTGAGGAAATCACGGCAAGGTCCGTACAGCGGCTCCCGAGGACGATATGTAACAAATAGTTGACGATCAGCCGAGAATCGTTACATAATGAGGAGGAGACGTAGCACACGTCCTCCCCAAAATCTCTAAAAGGTGGCATCGATGGCACTTCGCATAGCCTGCATTGGCGGCGGTCCCGGCGGACTGTTCTTCTCAACCCTGTTCAAGCAGACCGTTCCCGACGCCGACGTCGTGCTCTTTGAGCGGAACCAGGCATCTGACGCCTTCGGCTTTGGCGTGGTCTTCTCCGACGCAACGCTGAATCGGATCAACGACGCCGACCCCGTAGTTCGCAACGGACTCCGGGACTACGGCACCCACTGGGAGGACATCGAGGTCTGGCTCAAAGGTGAACAGAAGTCTTTCGCCGGCAACGGGATGGCCGCCATTTACCGCAAGACCCTCCTGAAGCTCATGCAGGACCGGGCGGCAGAGGTCGGCGTCGATACGCGCTTTGGCCAGTACGTCCCCGACCTGTCGCAGCTCGATGACTTCGATGTGATTGTCGGCGCTGACGGCGCCAACTCCTCCACCCGCGAACAGCTCGGCGACAGCCTGGGCCACACCGCCGAGACCGCGACTGCCAAGTTCATCTGGTTCGGCACGACCTACAAGTTCAATGGGCTCACCTTCGTTCACCGGCAAAGTGAATTCGGCAACTTCGCGGTCCACGGTTACCCGATCAGCGATGAGCTCAGCACCTTCATCGTTGAAACCGACGAAGACACCTGGCGGAAGGCCGGCCTCGATGAATTTGATGCCAGCCAGCCCCCTGGACCCTCCGACCTCAAGACCCAGCGTTTCCTCGAGAAACTGTTCGCCGAAGACATCGCCGGTGAACCGCTGGTGGCAAACAACTCCCGCTGGGCGAATTTCCGCACCCGCCGCACCCGCTCCTGGCACAAGGGCAACGTCGTCCTGCTCGGCGACGCTGTACACACCGCCCACTTCTCCGTCGGTTCCGGCACCAAGATGGCCATGGAAGACGCCATCAGCCTGGTCCGTGAAATCGCGGAACACCAGGACGACCTCGAACTCGCCTTCACAAATTACGAAGCTGAACGCCAGCCACAGGTTGCCAAGATCCAGAACCAGGCCCGCGGCGGCCTGAGCTGGTGGGAACACTTCGCCCGGTACTACAACTCCTTCGACCCGACCCAGTTCACCTTCCATTTCTTCTCCCGCAGCATCGACATCGACAAGATCCGCCAGCGCGACCCGGAGCTGGTGGCATCTGCGGAACACGACTGGCTGACCAGACACGGCAACTCACCGCTGGAAACGCCGCTGATCGCCGGTTCCGTCGAGTTCGCGGGGCGCCAGCTCTCCGTGGCCGAGCAGAACGGCCAGGTGGCCTTGACCGGCCCCGGCGGCAGTATTGCCCTGAGCACCAACCCGGCCGACGCCGACGCCACCACCGGGCTCCTGATCACCGCGCCTGATACCGAAGCGGGTCTGCCGGCCGCCTTCGAGCACCTGCCTGCCCGGGCTGCTGCCGTCGTCATCCAGGGCGGCAATCCGTTCACGCGGATCCTCCTCTCAGAGGAAGCCCGCCTGGGCCGGGGCCTGACCAGCGTCATCGTCGATGACCGGGGGCCAGTGTCGGCTCTGACCCTGGTGCTCTCCGGCCGGGCAGACGCCGTTGCAACGGAAGGCACGGAGGCAACCAATGCATAGCCTCACGCCACTATTCGCACCCCGCGGCATCATCGTCGTGGGCGCCTCGGCCAGTCCGGAAAAGCTCGGCGCCGTTATGGCACAGTCGCTGGCCAACTACCCGGCTCCCGTTGAGCTCGTCAACAGCCGCGGCGAAAACGGCATGCATACCAGCATCGCCGATGCCGCAGCAGCAATTCCGGGAGGCCCCGATCTGGCAGTGCTCTGCGTACCCGCCGCAGCCACCGCCCAGGCCCTGCGTGACAGTGCGGCAAACGGCGCCACGGCTGCCCTGGTCTGCGCCGGGGGGTTCGCCGAGGCCGGCGGTCCCGGCATCGAATTCGCCCGCCAGGTGGAGGAAGCTGTCCGGGACACCGGCATTCGGCTGCTCGGCCCGAACACGTCCGGCTTTTTCGTCCCCCGCCGCAACCTGCGCGCCAGCTTCGTTCCCGGCGTCGCTGAACTGGAACCGGGTTCTGTGGCCGTCGTGGCGGCCAGCGGCGGAGTCAACCACGTCCTTGCTTTCCACCTGCAGCGCGCGGGAGCGGGCGTCAGCCTCGCCGTCGGCATCGGCGCGGGCACCGACATCAGCGCGCCCGACGTCCTCGACTTCCTGATCTCCGACGAACACACCAAGGCAGTCGCCCTGCACCTGGAAACCGTCGCCGACGGACCAGCCCTCATCGACGCCGTTTCACGGCTCAGTGCCGTCAAACCGGTCGTGGCTTTGGTCGTCGGGCGAAATGACGTCTCCGAGTTCGCCCAGTCCCACACGGGTGCCCTGGCCACATCCTGGCGCACCACACGGGCGGTCCTGAAACAGGCCGGTGCCGTGATCGTCGACGACGAGAACCAGTTGGTTGCCGCTGTCACCGCCCTGGCCGGGCGGCGGCTTGCCCCGGCGGCCGACCCCGGAGTCGGACTCATCACAGGCCAGGCCGGCCCCGGACTGTTGATCGCCGATGCCCTCCACAGCGCCGGCGTGACGCTGCCGCGCCTGGCCCAGACCAGCCAGGACACCATCGGCACTCTGCTGCCGCCGCTGACCTTCCAGGCCAACCCCGTGGACACCGGCCGCCCCGGTCCCGGCTACGAAAAGGTCGTGGCCGCAGTGGCCTCCGACCCGGCCATCGATGTCGTCGCGGTGTACGGACTGACTGAACCCGTCGCCGACCTTCCTCTCGCCGTCGCCAATTCCGGTGTAGCTGACACAATGCCGTTCCTGATCGGCGTCGACGGACCCGACGGCGACCTGGAACGGGCCCGAAAGTCAGCCCACCAGCATGACCTGCCGCTGATCAGCGGACCGACCTCGCTGGCCCACGGCATCACAGCTCTGGTCAACGACGCCCGCGGGCAATTCCAGCGCGCCGAAGCACCCGCTGGAGCCTTCACCTGGCCGGCATTGGAAGGGCCCTGGGACGAGAACCGCGCCAAGGAACTCCTTGGCGCACTCGGCATCGCCACCCCTGCCCGGCGAAGCTGCAGCACGCGCGCCGCGGCTCAGGACGCTCTCTCCGAGCTGGGCGGTCCCGTTGCGGTCAAGCTGCTCGACGCCGCGGTTCTGCACAAGACCGAGATCGGAGGCGTGCACCTGGGAGTGAACTCCCCCGAGGCCATGAACCGGGCGCTGGACGGCCTTGAAGCCGCCGGTGCCCGCGAATTCCTGGTCGAGGTAATGGCCCCATCCGGTATCGACCTCGTGGTCGGCGTCCGCCGTGATCCCGTCTTCGGACCGATCGCCGTACTAGGTCTGGGTGGCACCACTGCGGAAGTCTTCGCCGATATTTCCATCCGCTCCGCTCCCCTGTCCGTCCGTGTGGCGGAGGGCATGCCCGGCGACCTCCAGGCGCGCGAGCTCTTGTACGGTTTCCGTTCCGGGCCGATGCTGGAGACGGAGGAGTTAGCGGCCCTGCTGGTCAGGCTCGGCGACGCGCTTGTTTCCAATGACGCGATCGCGGAAATCGAAATCAACCCCCTGCGCCTGACCCACGACGGGCTCGTGGCCCTTGATGCAGTAGTTATCAATGTCGAGGAGGACATGAAATGACGAGCCACACCAGTGAGGGAACCATCCCCTGGCCGGCGGACCTTGCGGCAGAATTCCGCAGCAAGGGCTACTGGGAAGACCGCCCGCTCGGAGCCTATATCCTGGAAACCGCCGACCGGCTGCCGGAAAAAACCGCAATAGTGGACGGTGATGTCCGGCTCAGCTACGCCGAGGTGGCCAACAGGATGGATGCGGCCGCGGAACGCCTCCTGCAGTTGGGCCTGAAACCGGACGACCGCATCATGGTCCAGTTGCCCAACGGCTGGCAGTTCACGGTGCTGACCCTGGCGTGTTTCCGGGCCGGCATCATCCCGGTGATGGCTCTGCCGGCGCACCGGCAATATGAGCTGTCGTTCCTCACAGAGCTCTCCGAATCACGGGCCATCGCCGTACCGGACGTGATCAAGGACTTTGATCACCAGGCTTTGGCCGAAGAACTTGCGTCCAGCATTTCGTCGCTGGAAATCATCCTCGTTTCCGGTGCAGCGCACCCCCTGAACGTACGTCTCGAGGAAATCCTGGCACCAGGCAAGGACGTTTCGGGCGCCCGCGCCCGGCTGAACGCCGGTGCACCGTCGCCTGACTCGCCAGCCCTGTTTCTTCTCTCGGGGGGCACCACCGGGCTGCCCAAACTGATCACCAGAACCCACAACGACTACGCCTACAACATCAAAGCCACGTCCATTCCCACCGGAGTCACCGAGGACACTGTCTATCTGGGCACCCTTCCGGCTAGCCACAACTTTCCGCTGGCCTGCCCTGGCATCCTCGGAATCCTGTTCGCCGGTGGCCGCGTGGTCATGCTGCCGAGCCCCGAACCGCGGAAGGCCTTCGCCGCCATCGAACGTGAGGGCGTGACACTTTCAACCGCGGTCCCCGCGGTGGCCCAGCGATGGATTGAGTACCAGCAGGAAGCCGGCACCAAGGAGCTGGCCAGCCTCGAGGTGCTTCAGGTCGGCGGTTCGCGCCTTCCGGACGAGATTGCCCGGAAAGTGAAGCCAGTCCTGGGAGCGACACTGCAGCAGGTCTTTGGCATGGCCGAGGGGCTCATCAACACCACCCGGTTGGATGATCCCGAAGACGTCATCTGCACTACGCAGGGCCGCCCCGTGTCCGAAGCCGACGAGGTGCGCATCGTCGATGAAGCCGGCGAGGACCTGCCGGACGGCGTCCCGGGCTCCATCCTGACCCGCGGACCCTACACACCCAGGGGCTATTACCGCGCCCCCGAGGCCAACTCGCGGGCATTCACCGCTGACGGCTGGTACGCCAGCGGTGACATTGTCGAGCGGCGTCCCGACGGAAACCTGATCGTCCAGGGCCGCGATAAGGACATGATCAACCGCGGAGGAGAGAAGATCTCGGCCGAGGAAATCGAAAGCCTGGTTTATCGGATCGATGACGTGACCATGGCAGCCGCGGTCGCAATGCCGGACCAGATGCTTGGTGAACGGCTTTGCCTTTACATCACGGTCAAACCCGGACGCGAAGTGACGCTTGAACAAATCCAGGAGCTCCTGCGCCGGACCGGTGTTGCTGCCTTCAAAATCCCTGAGCATCTCGTAGTCGTCGACGAACTGCCAACCACCAAGGTCGGCAAGATCAACAAAAAAGACCTCCGCGCCGACATCGCCGAACGCCTGGCTGCCGCCGGCGCCCACGCCAAGTAGAGGATTGCTATGCCTGAGAACATCACTCATGAATCAGTGGCCGCGGGGCACACTGCTCCGGAGCCGACGCCCGAAGAGGCTGCCCAGCTCAAAGAGCTGTACCGGGATTTTGACCGGGAGAACCTGATCCCGCTCTGGACCGAGATCGCGGACCTCATGCCGATGGTCCCGACGCCCAAGGCGGTGCCCCACGTGTGGCGGTGGAGTGATCTCTACCCGCTGGCCGCGCGCGCCGGGGATCTGGTCCCGGTGGGCCGGGGCGGGGAACGCCGCGCCATTGCCCTGGCCAACCCGGGGCTGGCCGGGACGCCGTATGCCACCCCGACGCTGTGGGCGGCGATCCAGTACCTTGGTGCGCGCGAGACCGCCCCGGAGCACCGCCACTCCCAGAACGCCTTCCGTTTCGTCGTCGAGGGCGAAGGCGTCTGGACGGTGGTGAACGGGGACCCGGTCCGGATGTCGCGCGGGGATTTCCTGCTGACCCCGGGCTGGAACTTCCACGGCCACCACAACGACACCGATGAGCCCATGGCCTGGATCGACGGCCTGGACATCCCGTTCGTGCACTACGCCGACGCCGGGTTCTTCGAGTTCGGCACCGAGCGTGTCACCGACGAGGCCACCCCGGACATCTCCCGCTCCGAGCGGCTCTGGGCGCACCCGGGCCTGCGCCCCCTCTCGGGCCTGGATGACACCACGAGCTCCCCCATCGCGGCCTACCGCTGGGAATACACGGACCGCGCCCTGCGCGAGCAGCTGCTGCTTGAGGACGAGGGCCACCCGGCCACCGTGTCCCAGGGCCACGCCGCGGTCCGCTTCACCAACCCCACCACGGGCGGGGATGTGATGCCGACCATCCGGGCCGAATTCCACCGCCTCCGCGCCGGCGCCTCGACCGAGACCCTCCACGAGGTCGGCTCCAGCGTCTGGCAGGTCTTCGAGGGCCGCGGCTCCGCGGTCCTGGGCGGCGAAACCAGGAACCTGGAGAAGGGCGACCTGTTCGTCGTCCCGTCCTGGGCAGCCTGGTCACTGCAGGCCGACACGGAGTTTGATCTCTTCCGCTTCAGCGACGCCCCCATTTTCGAACGGCTGAACTTCAACCGCACCTACATCGAAGGACGCAACAACAAATGAGACTCCTCACCCTCCGTACCCCCGCCGGCAATAAGGCCGTCCGCCAGGACGGGACCACGCTGACCGAGATCGACGGCTTCGCCGACGTCGGAGAGCTGCTGCGCTCCGCGGACTGGGAAGCCACCGCGAAGGCCGCGGCCGGCGCCACACACCCGCTTGAGGGCGCGGACCTGGCCGCCGTCGTCCCCTCCCCGGGCAAGATCATCTGCGTGGGCCACAACTACCGCAACCACATCAAGGAAATGGGCCGGGAAGTCCCCGAGTTCCCGACCCTGTTCGCCAAGTACCAGGAATCCCTGATCGGCCCGAACGATGACCTGGCCCTGCCGCAGGAATCGTCCACTGTCGACTGGGAATCCGAACTCGCCGTCGTGATCGGCAAGAAGGGCCGCCGGATTTCCGAAGCCGACGCCGCGGACCACATCGCCGGCTACGCCGTCCTGAACGACGTGTCCATGCGCGACTACCAGTTCCGCACCATCCAGTGGCTGCAGGGCAAGACCTGGGAGAAGTCCACCCCGTTCGGCCCCGCCCTGGTGACCAGGGACGAGTTCAGCGGCGGCCTGATGACCACCGCGGTCGACGGCGAGATCCAGCAGCAGACGCCCACGAACGACGTCGTGTTCACCCCGGAGTTCCTCGTCTCCTACATCTCCACCATCATCACGCTGAACCCGGGCGACGTCATCGCCACCGGCACCCCGGGAGGCGTGGGCCATGCCCAGGATCCGAAGCGCTACCTGCAGGAGGGCCAGCTCCTGGTCACCACCATCGAGGGCCTCGGAGAACTGAAGAACCGCGTCATCAAGGAAGCCTGATGGTTGCCCGCCACGACCAGACGACGGACCCGGAGCTGCTGGCGGCCCTGCTGCAGGCGCGCCGGGGCACGGCGTTTTTCGCCCGCAAGCTCAACGAGCTCAGTGACGCGGAGCTCGACGGCGATACGCTGCTGCCGGGCTGGACCCGCCGCCACATCACGGCGCACATCGGCTACAACGCCCGGGCGATTGCCCGGCTCATCGAGTGGGCGGCCACCGGGGTGGAAACCCCGATGTACGCCTCCACCGAGGTCCGCGACCATGAGATCGACTTCGGGGCAACCCTGAGCCCGATCGCGCTGCGGCACCTCTTCGACCACTCCGCCGTGCACCTGAACGTCGAATGGCGGGACCTGCCCGAGGACGCCTGGCACCACAAAGTGCGGACCATCCAGGGCCGCGAAGTGCCCGCCACGGAAACGGTCTGGATGCGCAGCCGTGAAGTCTGGATGCACGCCGTCGACCTCGACAACGGCGCCGCCTTCCGGGACATCCCCGTCCCCGTCCTGGAACGGCTCCTCAAAGACATCACCGGAGCCTGGAAGACCCGCGGCACCGACGCGGGCCTCGTGGTCACGGTGACGGACCGGAATCTCACGTTCGGGGACACGACGTCGGCGTCCCCCACGGTGGTCTCCGGACCGCTCGCGGCCGTCGTCGAATGGGCCGCAGGACGCGGCCACGGCGGCGTCACCGCCACCGGGCCCGGCACTGAAGCCAGCAACGGTCCGGTGCCGGCCGCACCGAAATGGATCTGAGCCACAGCGTCTGACCCGCCATGACAAGGAAAGCCCCCTCAATCGAGGGGGCTTTCCTCACATCGCGTTCAGCCCACCAGCGGCTCGGATACCCAGCATGCCCCCGCAAGGACGGACCTACCGGTACACCCCATTAGGGTCACCACTACCGCAGGGACCGCCGGAGGAAAGCGCGCAGTTCCCGGTGGAAGTCCTCGGGTTCGTTCCATTGAGGGCAGGGACTGCGCAAACCACTGCATCCCTTTAGCGGAATGACGGCGGGTAACGGCCGGTGGCTACCCAGGACGGCACATTGACCGTCGGAACGACGTCTCGCCAGTCGGCGGCGGAGTGATCGACCATCAGTTGAAGCACGGCCCCTTCGGGGAAATCGATGAGGCCCCCGACTTCGGTGAGGAACTGTCCGACGTGGGGCGGCATCGGTGGCCCTAGGGAGCCGTGATCGTCGTAGACAAGGCGAACACCGTCTGTGGTTCGAAACGACTTTCCATGACCAGTAAATTACACCCCCTTGGGCAATGAGGTTTGTTCGTTCTTCGCGGTGCGTGCCGTCATGCTCCGGAGCGTCGATCTTCGCTAGGGTTTCGCCCGGAACCGGGCTCAGAGCGTCGCTTACCTGTTAATTGACGACTCTGGCTGGCGGGCCAAGGTCGCCGCGGACACTGTATTCACAGTTTCTTGATTGTCCTCACATTGGATTCGATCCGACTGTAAGTCCGCCACAGACATACAGCGTCTGGCCCGTTACGAACCCGGATCGCTCGTGGAGGAAGAAACCGGCAGCGTTGGCGATGTCTTCTGGCTGGCCGAGCCTGCCGACGGGAACGGACGAAATGATGGCTTTGGTCTGCGGCGAGTCTTCCGGATTCGCGTTCATGAACAACTCGGTGGCGATCGGTCCAGGCCCGATCGCATTGACCGTGATCCCGTCTCCTCCCAGTTCTAGGGCCCATGTCCGGGTCAAGCCGATCAGGCCGGCCTTGGCGGCAGCGTAGGCGGTGCGCAGTTCCTTGCCCAGAGCAGCGCGCGAGGACATGTTGACGATGCGACCGAATCCAGCTTCCGTCATGCCTTCGAGGACACTCTGGGTGCACTGCACGGCACATCGGAGGTTCAGTGCGTGTGATTGATCAAGTTGGCCCAGAGTCTGCTCCCGGAGCGGGGCTGGGAAGACGGCGCCAACGTTGTTGACCAGGCGAGTAATAGGACCATCCGCCAGGGCCGTTTCCAGGGCTTCGGCAGTGCTGTCGACGTCGGAGAGGTCCGCGATAATCGAGCGGCCGACGCTTGCGTGCTGCCTGTCGAGGATGACAACCTCCCATCCCTGTTCGAGTCCGTGCAGTGCGATTGCGCGTCCGATTCCTGACGCACCGCCGGTAACAAGAAGACGTTCAACCATGAGATTTTCCTTCCTCCGCACACATCGGCATGAGCGGAACGTTTGTTGCTTCGGCGCAACACACGCTCTCTAGTATCCGTCCAAACAGCCTGGGATAGTACCCGGATTTCATACTAATTAGGGCTAAACTGATCCAGAGAACAGAATAATTAAATCAGGGAGCACAGAGTCGTGGATATAAAGGATCTTGAGGCTTTCGCCGTTGTAGCCGAAGAGCTCCATTTCGGCAGGGCAGCCGCGAAGCTGCACATGTCCCAGCCGCCACTTAGTGCGCGCATTAAGCAGCTCGAACAAAGTCTCGGCCTCCAGCTATTCGAGCGAAGCACGCGCAGCGTTGCGCTGACTGATGCAGGCTCAAGGTTGCTAATTCCGGCACGAAAGGTGCTCAGCCAGGTTGTCGCGGTCCAGAATCTCGCTGAATCGATCGCCGCCGGAGACCAGGGGCGGGTGCGGATCGCCTTCGCCGGCGCCTCGAGCCAGCGCGCCCTTCCGCTACTGACCCGGGCGGTGCGGGAGTCGCATCCCGGAATCGAGTTGCAGCTGGAATCGCAGACCTACGTGTATACGGCGCTGGACAA
Source organism: Paenarthrobacter sp. TYUT067 (assembly GCF_023656375.1). NCBI lineage: Bacteria > Bacillati > Actinomycetota > Actinomycetes > Micrococcales > Micrococcaceae > Paenarthrobacter > Paenarthrobacter sp. TYUT067. Next base: position 11,687 of record NZ_JAMOIT010000012.1, on the reverse strand, counting down.
GCTCCTTGAGGGCTCGCTGGATCTTGCTTTCGCGCGCCTTCCTACGCCGCACCCGGAGCTCGAATCGCGCGTGGTCGAAGTGGAGCAGATTCTATGTGCACTGCCAGAGGGGCATCCACGGGCCAATCAGCCCAATCTTTCGCTGGCGGACCTACACGACGAGGATTTTGTCAGCCTTCCCTCTGACACCGGATCAATTCTCCAGGCCACCATGTTTGCCCTCTGCATCACAGCCGGGTTCAGGCCACGGGTGGTCCAGGTGTCGCCCGACTCGGCGACCGCGCTTGCCCTTGTAGCTGCCGGGGCGGGCATCACCATCACCCTGAGTTCCGTGACGCCGGCGCAGTCCGTCGGAATCGTCTACCGGGAACTGGTCGACATTAACCCCAGCCATATGTTCGCAACGCTGACCTGGCGCAAGGATGACCAGTCCCCCGCGCTTGCGGCAGTCCTGAAGGTCTCGGAGTCGGCTCTACCCACCCCTGATCTTTCTGGTTTCGCTCTCAAATGAGAGGCAATTGGTATTTCTATTGAGAAGAATCTGTAGCTAGTCTCTTGTGAAGGCACCAAATCACACGCCCTCAATGAAGAGAGACAATTGCGATGACAACAACACCTGTGGCGGTAGATCCGGGCATCGAGGCCCGCGTCTTCCGAAAAGTGACGGTCAAGGTTCTTCCGCTCCTAATGCTCGGGATGTTCATCTCCTATATAGACCGCGCCAATCTCGGCGTGATCGCAGGCCCGCTGTCTAAGGACCTGGGCCTTACTGCTGCGACATTCGGCCTCGCGGCCGGTTTCTTCTACATCGGCTATCTGTTGTTCGAGATCCCCTCGAACATGTTCCTCGCCAAGGTGGGCGCACGAATCTGGCTGGCGCGGATCATGGTCTCTTGGGGCATCGTGACCATCGCCATGGCATGGATGCAGAACGATGTCACCCTCTACATCATGCGGTTCCTGCTCGGATTGGCTGAGGCGGGCTACTCTCCCGGGGCGATGCTCTTCCTCGCTCTCTGGTGCCCGGCCCGACTGCTGCCGAAAGCAATTTCGTGGCTCAACCTCGCTGTCCCTGTCGCCTTGGCGACCGGCTCCGTAGTGACGTCATCGATCCTTCTCATGGATGGCGTCGGCGGCATCGCCGGGTGGCGTTGGGTTTTCGTCCTCGAAGGCCTGCCGGCAATCATCCTCGCCGTCGTCATCTTCTTCCTCCTGCCGTCCTCGCCGGCAAAGGCGCCTTGGCTGGACGAAAAAGAAAAGGCATACCTTGCGCAGAACGTCACACAGCGAACGGATTCCGGAGCGCATGAACTCAAACAGCTCCCGGCAGCGCTGCGGAGGCCGTCACTCTGGGCGTTCGCCGTCACGTACTTCTTCATCCTGATCGGATTCTGGTCGATCACGTACTTCCTCCCCACAATCGTCAAAGAGCAATTCCACCTCGACCCTGTCGCATCCGGTTACGTCTCCGCGCTTCCGTGGATCTTCTCGGCGATCGTCATGTTTGTTATCCTCCGCAGCATCTCCCGGACGGGTGAACGTCGTTGGCACCTCACCATCCCGATGGTTGCCGCCGCGCTGGGACTTCTCATCGGAGTTCTCTCGGGGAACCCCTTCCTGTCACTTATTGGCGTGAGCGTCGCCGCTGCCGGCTTCTTCGCCGTCCTGTCCACGTTCCAGGCGACCGTCGCGCAGGTCTATGCCGGCGCACTGGCCGCCGTGTCCATTGCCCTGGTCAACTCTGTCGGTAACACCAGCGGACTCGTCGGCCCCTACATTCTGGGGTGGCTTACCGACCTCACCGGAACGACCTCCGCAGGGCTCCTGGTCATGTCCGGCTTCTTCGCCCTCGCGGCAATCTTGCTCTACATCCTGATCGGATGGGCTGACCGCCACACAGGGGGCCTCCGCGGGACTTTGAATACCGAAACGGCTGCACGGACAGCCGACAATCCGCACACCGAAGGATGACCGAGACTTTGCCTGTTCAAACAGCCACCCATACAGCGACTCCGGGCCATGAGCCGTCAACGGCGGCCCGCATCCTCGACGTACGCACCGTGCCGTATGCGATCCCCTATCGCAAACCGCTTCGGTTCGCGAGCGGATCGATCGACCTTGCAGACAACGTTCTCGTGGAGATCGTCACCAGCGACGGGGTAGTCGGAATCGCCGAAGCACCCCCGCGCCCCTACACCTACGGTGAGACGCAAGCGTCGATCGTCGCCGTGATCGAGCAGATCTTCGCACCCGCCATCATCGGACTCTCAATCCTCGACCGCGAACAGGTCCGGTCACGGCTCGCACGGACAGTCGGAAACCCCACCGCCAAAGCCGCAATCGACATGGCCATGTGGGACGCATGGGGCAAGACGATCGGAACCCCGGTCCACAGCCTTCTGGGAGGCTTCACCGACCAGCTCCAGGTCAGCCACATGCTGGGATTCGATGATCCCGAGGTCGTGGCCGCCGAGGCCATCCAACTGCGCGAGACGCTCGGCATCTCGAGCTTCAAAATCAAGGTCGGACGCCGGCCCATCCCCCTGGACGTGGCCGTCTGCAAAGCCGTCCGCGAAGCCCTGGGGCCCGAGGCCGAACTGTACATCGACGGGAACCGCGGATGGACAGCAGCGGAATCCGCCCTTGCGGTCCGTCAGCTCGAAGACGTGGGTCTCAGCCGCGTCGAAGAACTCTGCCCCGCCGATGACGTACTGGGCAGACGCTGGCTCGTCTCGCAATGCCCAATCCCGTTCGTCGCCGACGAGAGCGCTCCGACGCCCGCAGACGTCACCCGCGAAATCCTCTCGGGTGCAGCGACCGCAGTGAGCATTAAGACAGCCCGGACAGGATTCTCCGACTCGCTCCGTGTCTCCCACCTTGCCGAGGGTCTCGGGATCGAAGCAGTCATCGGTAACCAGATCGACGCGCACCTCGGCACCGTCTGCTCGCTCGTGTTCGGCGCATCCCAAGAGATCACCTCACGCTCCGCCGCGGAACTGTCCAACTACCTGGACATGGCCGACGGACTACTCCAGGAACCACTCCTGATCGAGAATGGGCACATGCGTGTCCCTGACGGGCCCGGCCTTGGCGTCCGACTCGATCCGGAGAAGGTTGCCCGCTACCGCGTGGACCTCTGACACCGTTCAAAAACCCGCACTCCCAATCCCAACCCATCAATCAATCAATCAATCAATCAATCAATCAATCAATCAATCAAAGGATCCATAATGGTTTACCTCCGTCTCCACCACGTCAATGTCACCTCCGATGACATGTCGCTGCTGACCGACTTCTACGGAAAGGCCCTGGGACTGAACCAACTCCCCTCCCCTGCGATGATCGCGACGTCCAAGAATGCGGACAAGGACATCGACGGCGACGCCGAGTGGGACTCCGCCGCAAAGTTCTTCGACGCCGGCGACCCCAATGAGCTTCAGATCCACGCCACCCAGCGTCAGCCATATCTGGCGGCGCAGGAAGGGCATTCTGTCAACCCGCTCATCGGGGGGCACTTCGCATTCCGGACAGATGACATTGAGGCGATCAAGGCGCGTTTGACCGAGCACAACATCCCGTTCGACGACTGGGGCATCTGGTCGGTCGAGGGCTGGCACCAGATCTTCTTCACCGACCCCGCCGGCAACATGATCGAGATCCACCAGGTCATGACCGAGGGCGAATCCTGAACCAGCCGATGACGACTCCTCAAGCCCTTCCGCATACCTCAGGGGGTGAGTTCCCCCGGTTCGACCTGCTGCTCGATCGCCCCGGGCGGCTGCGGGGAACGGCGTGGGGCCTGTGGGGCCCGGCAGATCAGCTCGGCACGCTCAACCACCTCACTCCCGAACGCGTGCTCGCCGCACGCGGGAGCATCGTGACAGGCGACGTCGTCCCGCTCAACCTTCCGTTAACCGAGTTCGACCCGCCGATCATCGCCCACCGCGGATTAATTGAACACACCGTGTTCGGTTTGAATGACTTTCACCGCGATGACCGAATCGACAACCTGTTCCTGCAGGCGTCCACGCAGATCGACGGACTTCGGCACTTCGGGCACCCGGACCGCGGCTTCTACAACGACGCCGATCCCACGCGGCTGGTTGCCGGGCAACCCGACCTCGGCATCCAAGCGGTCGCGCAACGCGGGATTGCAGGAAGAGGATTACTCATCGATGTGGGCGCCTACCGCGAGGCGGTCGGCCGTCCCATCGACCAGACACGAAACGAACAAATTCCCGTCGAGGACCTTGACGCAACGCTCGAGTGGCAAGGGAGTTCGATTCATCCCGGCGACATCATCATGATCCGCACCGGATGGCTGAAGTACTTCCGGCAGGGCCCTGATCGTTCCGATGGTGTCCTTCGTTCGCCGGGCCTTCGCCAGTCGGAAGACACGGCGGCCTGGCTTTGGAATCACCAGGTCTCGGTGGTGGCGTCGGACAACATCGCGCTCGAGGCTTGGCCGGCGACAGATTCGAACCTCACCGTCGACGCAGAACTCACCGGTAAGATGCCGAAATCCAGCCACAGCGGGATGCTGCACCGCATCCTCATCCCGCTGCTGGGACTCACTATCGGTGAACTCTGGGTACTCGACGAACTTGCCGCTGCCTGCACCCTGCGGGGACGGTACGACGTATTCCTCACCGCACAGCCGCTGAACCTGTTAGGTGGCGTCGGCAGCCCCGCCAACGCAATGGCAATCCTCTAAGAACTGAACATCAGGAGCACGTAACGTGAATCAACCCCAATCTGTGAAAGCCGAAGCTGTCCTCATCACCGGCGGCGCATCAGGCATCGGCCTGACCTGCGCACGCCAGGCTGCGGCCAGAGGTGCCCGGGTAGCCATCGTCGATATCAACCCCACGGCCGCCGCAGAAGCAGTAGCGACGCTGGATGGAGACGGACACCTCGCGATTGCCGCCGATGTGACCGACGCCGACGCCATGCGGCACGCCGCCGACCAATTCGCCGACGGGGGAAGCCTGACCGGGGTCGTCGCCGCCGCCGGGATAGTCAGCCGGTCACCGTTGCTCGATATTGATGTAGCCGAATTCCGGCGGGTGCTCGACATTAATGTGATCGGGGTACAGAACACGATTTCCGCCGCGGGGCCGCACCTTATCCGCTCCGGCGCACTGGGAAGCGTGGTCGTCCTGGGCAGCGCCGCCGCCTTCACCGGAGGCGGCCTGATGGGAAACGGCGCCTACGCCACCTCTAAAGCCGCTCTCATCGGACTGGTTCGCGGTTACGCCCGCGAACTCGCCCCCCACCGTGTACGCGTGAACATGGTCGCTCCCGGGGCAACGGAAACCCCGATGACCGACGTATTGAGCGACGCCGACCGCGACCGGATCGCCGGAATGTCACTCTTGGGACGCCTCTCAAAGCCGGAGGAAATAGCCGCCGCCATCGCCTTCCTCCTCGCACCCGACGCCGGCACCATCACCGGACAGATCCTCCACGTCAACGGTGGTGTGGTCTTCGGCTGACACGCCGCAGCCCCCGCGGGGGATGAAGGGAGGGGCTTCTACCGAGCCGACGGCGGCACCTCCTTTTGCACCAACACCCCATTTTTGCGCCAAAATCCCAACAGACAGGTTTCAAGAATGAAATCCCTTCGTGCTCCCGAGGTAGAACCCGCCCATGCTGGCAGCACCATGCGTGCCGTGGTCAAGGCAAGGCCCGAGCGCGGTGTCGAGTTCGTCACGGACTATGCCGAACCGCAGGTCTCGGCCGGGACGGTAAAGATTCAAATCGCTGCAGCCTCGGTCTGCGGAACCGACCGCGCACTCTACGAGTACTCGCCCATGGCGCAGGCATTCAACCTCAAGATTCCCGTTGTGCTGGGGCATGAGTGTGCCGGCACCGTCATTGAAATCGGCTTAGGTGTTGAATCCCTCGATGTGGGCGACAGGGTGGCACTCGAGTCCCACGTCGCCTGCTGGGACTGCTACCCCTGCCGTACCGGTAACGCCCACAATTGCCTCAATATGGAACTACTCGGTCTTCATTTAGATGGCGGCTTTGCCGAGCTGCTCGTAGTACCAGCCGCGGCCTGCTTCAAGCTGCCCGATGACTTTCCGCTGGAACAGGGCGCCCTTCTCGAGCCGGCTGGGGTCGCCATGCACGCTATCCAACGATCCAAGATATACCTCCCCGGGGCTGACGTTGTGATCAGCGGCGGAGGCCCCGTCGGCCTGTTCATCGCCGCAATTGCCGGTGCCATGGGTGCCGCCAATGTGGTCGTTGTGGAACCCAACGCCTATCGCAGAGGCCTTATCGAGGCCCTCGGCGCAACAGCACTTGCCCCCGAAGATGATGTCGTCGGGACGTGTAGGAAACTCTCGGGCGACAAGGTTGGTTTTGATGTCGCCTTCGAAGCTTCAGGAGTACCGGCTGCACTGCCGCCGCTGCTTGAAGCCCTCCGCAGGGAAGCTACGGTAGTCGCCGTGGGGATTCCAGGAAGGCCGATTGAATTGGACGTCGCCGCGTACCTGATCAAGAAGGGGCTGACCTTCACAGGCAGCTTCGGGCGCGCTCTCTGGGGTACGTGGGAGCAGATCGCTGAACTTGTCGCTAGCGGCAAACTGGACCTGTCCAAGTTCGTCACCCACCGCCTTCCGCTTTCCGCTCTCGACGAGGCCATCGGACTCCTCTCCCGGGACTCCTGCAAGGTCCTGCTCATTCCGGCCCTTCCCGACCGCCCAGGGAATGACGACCAGTAGGTTATTGATGGCCGATAGGTGCCGCGCGCACAGTGGCTGCATGGCGAGCTCCCCAGCAGTCGTCGACGGGAGCCGGCGCATGACGAGCAGACCAAACCTAACTAGTCTAAGGAGCGTTCATAAAATGCCGAAGGTCTACACAACTGCGGCCCGCGCCCACCGGGCCGACGCCCTGGGGTCGCAGACCCGCCGCAGGGTTGACGTGCTGGCAGTGATGTCGTGTATGCCCAAACAAGCGGTACGGACCTCCGGACGTGATGCCGTGAAACTGAAGGGTTCGGGGCGGGTAGCCTGCACGCTAAATCCGATCCGCGTTATTACCGGGGAAGACAACCGGTCATGAAGACACGGGCAACGCAGATTCTGGGCGTCGAACATCCCGTGGTGCAGGGCGGCATGCAGTGGGTGGCAACCGCTGAACTTGCGGCCGCCGTCTCCAACGCCGGCGCGCTCGGCATAATCAGCGCGCTGACCACTGGCTCACCAGAGAATCTGGTGCGTGAAATCAGACGCTGTCGTGAACTAACGGACCGCCCGTTCGGAGTGAACCTGACCATACTGCCGTCCATCAGTCCTCCTCCCTATGACGAGTACCGCGACGTGATCGTCAACGAAAAGGTATCCGTGGTGGAGACCGCCGGAAACAATCCGGGTCCATTTGTTGACGTTTTCAAGGCGCAGGGAATCACGACCATCCACAAATGCACCAGTGTGCGGCATGCACTCAAGGCCGAGTCTCTGGGTGTGGATATTGTCAGCATCGATGGGTTCGAGTGCGCCGGCCATCCGGGCGAAGACGATGTCCCTGGCCTGGTCCTGATTCCCGCAGCCACCGCCCGCCTCCGGATACCAGTACTTGCATCCGGAGGAATCGCCGACGGCCGCGGGCTGGTCGCGGCGCTGGCGCTTGGAGCCGAAGGAATCAGCATGGGCACGCGGTTCATGTGCACCAAGGAATCTCCAATTCATCCAAGGATCAAGGACGCGATCGTTGCTGCCACCGAGTTGCAGACCGAGCTCATTTTTCGGCCACTGCGCAATACTTCGCGCGTGGCAAGCAACTCGGTCAGCCGCGAGGCAGTGGGGATCTTGGCGAACGGCGGTGCATTCCAGGACGTCCAGAACTTGGTGGCTGGGTCCCGGGGCAGACGGGTCTATACAGAGGGCGATCCCGAGTCCGGTGTCTGGACCGTTGGTATGGTCCAAGGGCTCATTCACGATGTGCCAGGCTGCTCAGAGTTGGTGGCCAGGATTGTCCAGGAGGCCGAGGACCTGATCCACTCACGCCTAAGCGCAGGGGTTGCAGCCCGCGCATGACTTGTCTTCTTGTCCTCCGAAGTGCGGGCCAACGATCGTCGGGGCGGTAATGCCCACGGATAGGCTGGTGCTGACCGCACTGCACGACGGTGTGCTGGTGCTGACGCTGAATGATCCGGCTCGCCGCAACCCCGTTTCCACACTGATGCGTGAACAACTGATCGCTGCCCTCGCTGCGGCCACCGCGGACGACACCGTCCGCGTTTTAGTCCTCACCGGGGCAGCCGGCGCTTTCAGCTCAGGCGGAGAACTTTCCGCGATGCCCCCTGCGACGAGGGAAGACAGCGATGAACGGATGAGCCGGATCCGGACGCTGGTGCAGTTGGTCGCCGGATCCGCGAAACCCATGATCGCGGCCGTTGAAGGCCCGGCAGCCGGAATTAGTGTTGGGCTGATGGCGGCCTGCGACATAGTCATCATGGCAGAAGGGGCAACGGCACTGTTTCCATTTACCCGCCTAGGACTGCTCCCCGATGGCGGTTTGATGGGCTCTCTATCGCACCGGATCGGGCGGTCCGCGGCCAAGCGGGTACTGCTGCTGGGTGACCCTGTCGGCACCCGCGAGGCGCTCACGCTGGGGCTTGCGGACGAGGCGGTCCCCGCAGGCCAAGCGCTGCAGCGGGCCATGGACGTCGCCGTCGTGCTCGCAGGGCGCGCGCCGCGGTCGCTGGCTGCGATCAAGGATTTCTTCGCGGCCGGGCGGCTGGACGTCGACGACGCTCTCGCCGCCGAGCAACGAATCCAGCGGGAGTTGTACTTTTCGCGGGATTTCGCCGAAGGAAAAGCCGCCTTCTACAGCCGGAGCGAGCCGCGGTTCACTGGCAACTAACAACCCTACGCAACGCAACCCGGACAAGGACTGGCACGAGTTGCCGGGCGGACTCCCAGCGAATCGTCGAAGTGGCGCAGGCCTAAAAGAGCGCGAACTTCAGCGTCCGGGCACCCGAAACTGTGGCGGCCATATCAGCGGGTCATATTCCACACTCGCGCTGGCAGCGCGGGACGAATGAAGACATCAATGGATACTGTTAACGCCAACCCAAAACAGGGCCATTAGTGCCAGTTGAAAACAGGGCCACTTGTTGTTCGTTCTATTGTGCCGTACTGGCCGTGGGCTGGTGTTTTCTGAGCCGGTAGCTTTTGCCTTTGAGGCTGATGACGTCGGCGTGGTGGACGATCCGGTCGATCATGGCCGAGGCGATGGTCAGGTCCCCGAAGACGTCGCCCCAGCGGGCGAAGGGCAGGTTGGACGTCAGAATCATCGAGGCGTGTTCATAGCGGCTGGAGACCAGCTGAAAGAACAGGTTCGCGGCGTCCTGGTCAAACGGGATATAGCCGACTTCATCGACCACCAGGAGACTGTAGCGGCGTAGCTTGACCAGTTCCTGGGCGAGTTTCCCGCGGGAATGAGCCTCCTGCAGGCGGGCGACCCAGCCCGTCGCGGAGTCGAAGAGGACCCGGTGCCCGGCCTTGGCCGCCTTGATGCCGATGCCGACCGCGAGGTGGGTTTTGCCGGTGCCGGGAGGCCCGAGCAGGACCACGTTCTTGGCCTCGGAGAGAAATACGCTGGTGCCCAGGTGAGCGATGAGGTTCCGGTCCGCGGAGGGCTGGTGGTCGAAGTTGAACTCCTCGAGGTCCTTGTGCGCGGGGAACCGGGCGGCCTTGATCCGTGTCGCGGCTCCGGAGGCTTCGCGTTCGGAGACTTCCCGGGAGAGGACGGCGGCCAGATACTCCTCGTGCGACCAGCCGGCGTCCCGGGCCTGGTCCCCGAGGCGGCGGAACCCATCGCTGATCCGGGGTGCGCGCAGCGCACGGGCGTAGTACTCGATCTGCGAGGGTGTCCCGCTCATGACGCCGCCTCCAGCAGCACGGCCGGGTCCTGTCCGAGGTCGATGCCGAAGATCTCGTCGTAGGCGGCCAGATCCCGGATTTGCACGGCTTCCTCGGGTTCGGGGCGGCGCACCCGCTGGGTCCGGAAGTCCCGGCGCATCACCGCCGCGCGGGCGACATGGGCCGTGTCGGTCACCACCAGATGCCGCGCCCAGGCCCGGACGTGGGTGGCGATGAGCACCCCATCGTGCGTGACCCAGACGGTGTCCAGATCAGCGGTGACATCCACGATCCGCCCAATGAACGACGGGTCCACGGAATAGTCGTTGGAGAACACCCGCACGTAGTAATCCCGCGGCAGCCGCACCGCGTTGCGGAATACCGTGTCCGGTGTCACCGGCGGTAGTTCCCGCATCTTCTCCCGGTCCAGGACGATCAGCTCGTCAGGACGGCCGTGGCGGGACCGGGAATACCGGTGGTTGGCCTTGGGCAGCCAGTCCTCCAGCTGACCGTTGAAATCCGCTGGTGAGCGGAAGTCCCGGCCCGGCATGAAGCGTTGCCGGAAGAACCTGTTCATCCGCTCGACCATGCCCTTGGACTCCGGATCCCGCGGCGGCAGCAGTTTGACCTCCAGCCCCAAGGATCCGGCGAACGCGGCCACCGGCTCCGTGGGCCGGCGCCGACCGATGCCGGACTCGTTGTCCCACAACAGCCTGGACGGAACCGCCTGCGCATCCTGCAGCAGCGCCCACATCCCACCGATCAAATCCGGTGTCGTGCGGGAGGGCAGCATCCGTGCCTGGATGAATCCCGAGAACGCCGAGGTCATCACCAGCACCGGGGGCGTGTCAGTCTGACCCTCACCGACGGGTAGCGGATCATGCGGGAACCACAAATCGCACTGGACCTGGAATCCCGGCTCGTGGACCAGACGGTCGGCCGGGTCAGGCGGAGCGTATTCAGGCCGGATCGCGGCGACCTTCGCCCGGAACAGCGACGCGGAACCGGACCAACCAACCCGCTCCGCCAGCGTTGCGGCCGGCATCGTCGGAGTCTTCACCAACAGCTCCCGCACCCTGGGAGCAAACGCATCAAAACTCGATACTCCCGCTGCCCGCTGGTACTTCGGCACCCGGTCCGACTCCAGCGCACGCTCCACCGTTCCGCGGGAAACCCCCACGATCCTGCCGATCTCACGCTTCGAGTGCTTGCCCGTCGAAAACAGGTGGCGTATCTCCGCCCAATCATCCAAATTGATCACCTTCCATAATGGTCGGTGGCCCTGTTTTCAGTTGGCGTTCCTGGCCCTATTTTCGGTTGGCGTTAACAGATACCCACGCCAGTATTTCCATCAGCTCTCTCCGACCCTATCCAGCTACGCCCCTGAACATCTTGCCGGCGTCCCAAAGCGCCTCGAGAAAGCTCAACGACGACACCACGGCAGAACTATTGGCGAGGAGTCTAACCATGTCCGTTCAGGAACCTTGGACCAGCCGGTCTCCGATAAGTTTTGACGGATGCCTGCGGCGAAATCGGGCGGGTTCGAAAGCACCGCACGGTGTTTCACATCGGTCAGACCCGGGTCCTTCTCGACATAGCCGACGGACTGGGCAAGTTACTGAAGGGTGGTCGCTGTTTCGGGTGAGGCAGTCGATGCGTTGCGTCATCCAGTTACGCTGCTGGTTCAGTGGTCTTGAATGCCAGCCGAGTTCGTCTTACGAAGGGACAGCAATGCACCGGTCAGGGGCAGGACGACCATGAGTGTGATGGCGAAAATGGATGCTCCGGTTGAGCCTGTTATCACGTCGA
>NZ_JAMOIT010000011.1:124365-168051 GCF_023656375.1 Paenarthrobacter sp. TYUT067 | reverse complement strand
GCTAAGACCCACAGCGCCGATGGTACTGCACCCGGGAGGGTGTGGGAGAGTAGGACACCGCCGGACAACCATTAAGAAGAGCCCCAGCCACTGGCTGGGGCTCTTCGACTTTAACCCACCCACAACCAGGCTGAGCAGCCCGCCCCGGGAGCGAGCCTGCCCTGAATAGGCGGTAACAAGCTCGCCCCCCAAGAAGCCGCACCCAGAATAGGTGAGCGCCGCTAATTATGGCGTGGGGCTGCCGCCGTTGACGTTGAGCGTTTCACCGACAACGTAGCTGGATTCCGCTGAGGCAAGGAACACGTAGGCCGGAGCCAGTTCGGCTGGTTGGCCGGCGCGGCCCAGGGGTGTGGATTGCCCGAATTCCGGAAGTTCTTCCTTCGGCTGACCACTGCTGACCTGTAGGGGGGTCCAGATAGGGCCGGGTGCTACGGCGTTGACACGGATGCCCTTGGGCGCCAGCTGCTGCGCGAGTCCCTTGGTGAAGTTGTTGATGCTCGCCTTGGTGCTGGCGTAGTCCACCAGTGTTGGTGACGGGTTGTAGGCCTGGATGGATGTGGTGTTGATGATGGTGGATCCGGCAGGCAGGTGGGGGAGTGCTGCCTTGGTCAGCCAGAACATGGCGTACACGTTGGTCTTCTGCGTGTGGTCGAACTGTTCGTCGGTGATCTCGGTGAGATCTTCCTGCGCCACTTGCTTGCCTGCGTTGTTGACCAGGATGTCCACACCGCCGAGGACAGCAATAGCGGTGTCCACCACTTCCTGGCACATGGCAGAGTCTTTGAGGTCTCCGGGCACCTTCACGGCCTTGCGGCCTGCGGCCTCAATGATGCCGGCAATTCGGGCTGCGTCTTCTTCCTCTTCGGGCAGGTACGAAAGAACGACGTCTGCCCCTTCCCGGGCAAAGGCGATGGCCGTGGCGGCACCAATTCCCGAGTCCGCGCCGGTGACGATCGCCTTGCGGCCTTCCAGCCGTCCCGTTCCGCGGTAGCTTTCTTCACCCAGGTCGGCTTTGGGCGTCAGTTCAGCATCGAGGCCGGGCTCGGGCTGGTGCTGTTTGGGTGGTGAGATTTTTTCGTAGGCCGTGACGGGGTTTCGGAATGTGTACTGATCAGTCATGGTGGTCCTCCTGTTGCCGAGGTCTGGAACACGTCATGCAGCTGCCGGGAATCTGAACCGGTCAACGCACGCCCCCTAAAAGGTAAGGGGACTTAGTATTAACAGCCTAAGCGGGGGACAAGTTTCTGCCAAACCACGGTCCAAGGGCGTAGAGCCCGCCCGAATGCCGGCGAAGGTCCTAGCCCGAGAAGAACTCTGACAACTCCGAGATCAGCTTTTCCGGAGCCTTGATGGGCCCGTCATGCCCCGAGCCGGGCAGGATGGTGTAGCTGGATCCGGAAAGGATGTCGTGGATCTGGCCGCACGCAACGCCGAAGTATGCGGGGCTCTTTTCGCCCACCACAATCAAGGTCTCCAAAGGCAGTTCAACGAACGGCTCGGCCGGCATGTCCGCAGCGATGACCGCCTTGATCTCGCGGACACCGCAAGTCATCAGCTCACGCATCTGCTTGCCCAATGGAGTTCCGGCGGCAAGTTTGTTTGCCAAGGTCAGCATGGACAGGGGCATGCGGGCGAAGGCGCCGCCGGTCTCAACTCCCTTGATGAGGATGGCGAGGGCACGATCATAGTCACCGGCCGCCGTCGCGCGTTCATAATCCGGTGTCCAATCAGCTTTGACACTGTGGTTAACGGACACGGCGGGGTCGTACACCGCCAGGCGTTCCACCGGAAGGGTCCGGGCCGCGTGCAGCGCCACTGCGCCGCCGAAGCTGTGACCAAACACATCAGTGCTGGACGTGTGCTTCATGACGTCGTGGAGGTCCCGGATATCCGCTTCAAGCGTGTAGTCCTCCGACTGCGGGGACGAATCCCCGCGCCCACGGCGATTGAACGTGTGGACCGGGCGGCCAAGGGCCTCGCTGAGTTTCTGAGCGAAACGCTGGTAGTCAGTGGCAGTCACCATTGAGGCAGGAACGACGACGACGCCGGAGCCTGCTGCCAGTTCACCGCCGGTGGTGAGTACTTCGAGGTGTCCGCCGTCGTGGGTCATGATGATGTCGCGCGTCATAACTCGAGCCTAACCGAGCGACCTGAATGCAGGCAGCATGCCGCCCCTTATGTGTATAACCAGGGAACGGATCAGCTCTTGAAATAGTCCGAGATGTCGGAGACCAATTCATTGACCGCGGCCGGAACAGAGCCGTGAAAGCCTTTGGGCGAGACTTCCAAGGTGCTGCCTGGAACGGCCCTGTTAAGGCGCGCTGCGGTGACCTTATAGAATTGCGGGCTCTTCTTACCCACCATGAAGTGCGTGCTGGGAGGAAGGACGGCGAAATCCCGCGGAGTGTCGGACTCATCGAAGGCTGCTTTGAGTTCCCCCACGCCAGTGGGCAGCAAGTCGCGGAAGAGCTTGTTTACTTTGGTTCGTGACACCACGGCCATGAGCCCGACCAGAATGGGTTCCGGTACGCGGGCAAGTGCTGTCCCAGCCTCCATGCCCCGCTTCACCTTTGCCATGGCCTGATTGATGTCACCGGCATTGACGGAGTCCTCGAACCCTTTGATCCACCCGGTATCCATGCTGCCGTCAATGTTTACGGCGGCGTCGTACACGGCAAGTTTGTCCGGCTGGTGGGGCGTGCCTGCGAAGGCCTGGGCTGCGTTGAGCGCCACGGCGCCGCCCAAACTATGGCCCATGATGTTACGGGCACCCGTGGCGTCCATGATGGTGCGGACATCGGCGATTTCAGTCGCCATGGAGTAATTGTGGGGTTGCTCGCTTGACTGGCCCCGGCCGCGGCGATCGTACACATCCACGGCCCAGCCTTCGCCCAGTCCCTTGGATAGAGCTATGGAAAAAGGACGGTAGATCAGAGCAGTGAGGAATGCGCCTCCAATGAGCACCACGCGGCGCTCCCCGGGCGCGTCTTCCGTGCCGTAGCTGTACAGGGCGAGATTGCCGCCGTCGTGCGTTTTGATGTCCCGTTCCCTCACCGGAACATCCTAGGGGGCGCTGTCGGTTTCGTCCTCCACGGGACTACCGGGACTACCCGACAGGAACCGGGCGATCCGCGACGCGAGCCGTTTCCCGGGCCGGAGCGGACCCTCATGGAACTGAAGCGGCACCACCGCGAAGGTGATGGCCGGCACGGCGCCGGCCAGAATCCGGCCGGTCTCGGCGAAATACGACGGACTCCACCCACCGCTGAGCATGAGAGTAGGGGTGGAGAGCTGCATGAAATCGTGAAGGTGGGCGTCCGCGTCCAGTACCGCACGCATTTCCGTGACGGCGGTGGGTAGGAGGGAGCGCATCTCCAAACCCAGCCGGGTCCGGGCGGAGAGGACACTGAGCGCACGCAGCGCACCCATGGGCAGATAGGAAATCGGCCCCGCCGTTCCCAGTCCTTGCACCAGATGGGCCCAAGCGTGATCCAGCTGGCCGGAGGTTACAGCTTCCTCGAGCTCGGGCCGCCACCGGCTGTTGAGGTTGCCTGAGAGCGACACGGCGGCGTCGTACGTCACCAGCTTGTTGATTCTGGCTTGGCGCGCGGCCTGCAGTGCTACGAATCCGCCATAGCTGTGTGCCACCACATCCGTGGAGCCGGTGCGTTCCATGACGGTTTGAAGGTCCGCGATCTCAGTGCCCACAGAATAGTCGGGCGGCTGCGGTGTGGAATGTCCCCTTCCGCGCCGGTTGTAACTGTGCACCGGACGCCCCAGCATGACGCTCAGCGTCCGCGCGAACGGCCAGTACAGGGCGTCGGTCACCAAGGTGCCATGAACAAGTACGACGCCGGCTGGTTCAGCAGGTGCCTTCGAACCCGGAAGGGAAGCACCTGCAGAATCGGCAGGCCGAAAGGTGTGCACCTCAAGCTGCCCGCCGCCGTCGTTCGTTTCAACCGTCCACGTTTCCACAGCCTGAGTCTATGCGTTTCCCCGATCTGGGCCCCCGGAAGTAAAGGCCCGTAATCACCGGTAAACTTAAGGATTGTGACTTCCGCAAACACCCCCGCCCAGAACACCTCCGCAGAGCCCATCGATGCCAGCGAGCAAATGCGCATCCGTATGGAGAAGCGCGCCAAGCTGATGGAGCGCGGCACCGAGGCCTATCCGGTGGGTGTAGAACGGACCCATTCCCTCAGCGAGATCCGCGAGAAGTACGCACACCTGGAAGCCGATGAAACCACGGGAGACACCGTGGGCGTCACCGGCCGCGTCGTCTTCGTCCGCAATACCGGCAAGCTGTGCTTCGCCACGCTCCAGGAGGGCGGGGTGGACGGCAAGGGGGTGCGCCTCCAGGCAATGCTGAGCCTGGCCAATGTCGGTGAGGAAGCGCTCGCTGACTGGAAGGCCCTTGTTGACCTTGGAGACCACGTCTTTATCAAGGGCGAGGTCATCTCTTCCCGCCGCGGCGAGCTGTCTGTCATGGCCGACTCCTGGTCCATGGCATCCAAGGCCTTGCGTCCGCTCCCGGTCCTGCACGCGGAACTGAATGAGGAAACCCGTGTTCGCCAGCGCTACGTTGACCTCATGGTCCGCGACGAAGCCCGCGAAATGGTCTACAAGCGTGCAGCCATCACCCGCTCGGTCCGCGACACCCTTGACCGCCACGGGTACGTGGAGGTGGAGACTCCCATCCTGCAGCTGGTCCACGGCGGAGCTACTGCACGTCCGTTCGAGACGCACATGAACGCTTTCGACCAGAAGATGACCTTGCGCATCGCCACTGAGCTCTTCCTCAAGCGCGCTGTTGTTGGCGGCATTGACCGCGTCTATGACATGGGCCGGGTCTTCCGCAACGAAGGCGTGGACTCCACGCACAGCCCCGAATTCACCACCCTCGAATGCTACGAAGCGTGGGCGGACCAGTTCGTCATGGCCGAGCGCATGAAGGAAATCATCCTGAACGTGGCCGACGTCGTGGGGACACGCACCATCCAGACGGACGCCGGGGAAATTAACCTCGACGGCGAATGGGCGTGGATTTCGGTGTACCCGGGTATTTCCGAAGCTGTAGGGGTTGAAATTACTCCGGACACCACGGTGGATGAACTGCTGGCAATTGCTGCCAAGCACGAGGTCAAGGTGGACCCCAAATGGGACGCCGAGAAGATCGTTGTGGAACTGTTCGGCGAGATCGTGGAACCAACCCTGCTGAACCCCACATTTGTTTACGACTACCCGCCGTCGGCCCAGCCGCTGGCTCGCCCGCACCGTGAAGACGGCCGGCTCATTGAGGCCTGGGACCTGATTATTGGCGGCATGGAGCGGGGAACGGCGTTCTCTGAGCTCATTGATCCCGTGATCCAGCGTGAGCGCCTCACAGAGCAGTCCCGTCGCTCCGCTGCAGGCGACGAGGAAGCCATGCAGCTGGACGAGGACTTCCTGAGGGCCCTTGAATACGGTGCACCACCCATGGGTGGCATCGGGTTGGGTATTGACCGCTTGGTGATGCTGTTTACCGGTGCTGGTATCCGCGAAACCATCCTGTTCCCGTTGTTGAAGCCTGAAGGTCACTGATTATGGAGTACATCGCAGTCCTGGCGCCATCCATTGTGGTGGGATTGATCTTCTGGTTTGCCATGAAGTCGATCTTCAATGCGGACAAATCAGAACGTCAGGCGGAAGCCAAGGCGCAGGCCGAAGCGAATTTGAAAAACTCGGGACCTGCCTCCGAGGGGCCGGCAGCTAAATAGCTCAATTGGGTTCAGCTAACTGAAGAGAATCCAATTACGCTTTGACGTGCATGCTTGCCGTGAACGATAATCATCAAAGGAATCCGGGGAATTTCTGAATATCCAACCCTCCGAATGAGAGGCACCTCATGGCACAGAAAGTAAAAATCATCCTCGTCGATGACCTGGATGAAGGCGCCGCGGACGAAACTGTCCGTTTTGGCCTCGATGGCGTGAGCTACGAGATGGACCTGTCCACTGCCAACGCAGCCTCGCTGCGCAAGGCATTGGAGCCCTACGTCGCAAAGGCTAGGAAGACTTCTTCCGGCCGCGCAACCAGGGGCCGTGCAACAGCCGCACGTAACCAGGATTCGGCGCAAATCCGCCAGTGGGCCCGTGACAACGGCTACACCGTCAACAGCCGCGGTCGTATTCAGGCTGAAATTCAGGAAGCCTACCAAAAGGCCAATTCCTGATTAACCGCTGCAATGCCCCGGCAGTCTCTTGCCGGGGCATTGGCGTTTAAGGCGGAAGTTTGCGGGAGTCCCTCCCAAGCCTTGGAATATCCTGTGAATCCCCAGGAGTAGCAAGGTTCGAATACCGGCATGAATGGGGTTTCAACTAACTCGCGGCCAAGGGCGGCCGGAAATGCTTCCGGCCCGGCGCCACTGTGTGATGCCCGGCAAGGCGACAGGGTGACACCGGCGGCTAGCCGAGGTCAAGGGCTGGAGCCGGATTTATTCCGCAATCACGTCATGTTTCCCCTGTGGCGAACACGCCCCAAAAGTGCTTCTCAGACACGTAGCATCAAAGTACGTCGTAGCTAGGAGTGTGGCGAAATGTTTGAGAGATTTACGGACCGTGCCCGTCGCGTGGTCGTCCTTGCCCAAGAAGAGGCACGGATGCTTAACCACAATTACATCGGTACCGAGCACATCCTCTTGGGTCTGATCCACGAGGGTGAAGGCGTTGCTGCCAAGGCGCTCGAGTCCCTGAGCATTTCGCTCGATGGCGTTCGTGAGCAGGTGCAGGA
Organism: Paenarthrobacter sp. TYUT067; assembly: GCF_023656375.1. Taxonomy (NCBI): domain Bacteria; kingdom Bacillati; phylum Actinomycetota; class Actinomycetes; order Micrococcales; family Micrococcaceae; genus Paenarthrobacter; species Paenarthrobacter sp. TYUT067. Next base: position 161,283 of record NZ_JAMOIT010000011.1, on the reverse strand, counting down.
GATCATCGGTCAGGGCCAGCAGGCCCCATCCGGTCACATCCCCTTCACCCCGCGCGCCAAGAAGGTGCTTGAGCTTTCCCTCCGCGAAGCACTGCAGCTCGGCCACAACTACATCGGTACTGAGCACATCCTGCTCGGCCTCATTCGCGAAGGCGAAGGCGTGGCCGCCCAGGTGCTGGTGAAGCTTGGGGCGGACCTGAACCGGGTCCGTCAGCAGGTTATCCAGTTGCTCTCCGGCTACCAGGGCAAGGAGACCGCTGGCAGCGGCTCGGGCCAGGGCCAGCCGGAAGGTACTCCTGCCGGTTCGGTGGTGCTTGACCAGTTCGGACGCAACCTCACCCAGGCTGCCCGCGAGAACAAGCTCGATCCCGTGATCGGCCGCGAGCAGGAGATGGAACGCGTCATGCAGGTCCTCTCCCGCCGCACCAAGAACAACCCGGTCCTGATCGGTGAGCCCGGCGTCGGTAAGACTGCCGTCGTCGAAGGCCTCGCCCAGGCGATCGTCCGCGGCGATGTCCCGGAGACCATCAAGGACAAGCAGCTGTACACGCTTGACCTCGGTTCCCTGGTTGCCGGTTCCCGCTACCGCGGTGACTTCGAAGAGCGCCTGAAGAAGGTTCTCAAGGAAATCCGCACCCGCGGCGACATCATCCTCTTCATCGACGAGATCCACACGCTCGTTGGTGCAGGTGCTGCCGAGGGCGCCATCGATGCTGCATCCATCCTCAAGCCGATGCTTGCCCGTGGTGAACTCCAGACCATCGGTGCCACCACCCTTGACGAGTACCGCAAGCACATTGAGAAGGACGCTGCGCTTGAGCGTCGTTTCCAGCCCATCCAGGTCAAGGAACCCTCTGTTGCGCACGCGATCGAGATCCTCAAGGGCCTGCGTGACCGCTACGAGGCACACCACCGCGTAACGATCACCGACGGCGCCCTCGCCTCGGCGGCACAGCTGGCCGAACGTTACATCTCGGACCGCTTCCTTCCGGACAAGGCGATCGACCTCATCGATGAAGCCGGCGCACGCCTGCGCATCCGCCGCATGACCGCTCCGCCGGAGCTCAAGGCCATGGACGAGCGCATTGCTGACGTCAAGATGGAGAAGGAATCGGCAATCGACGCCCAGGACTTCGAGGGTGCTGCCTCGCTGCGCGACAAGGAGCAGAAGCTCATTGCCGAACGCGCAGAGAAGGAACGCACGTGGAAGTCCGGCGGCATGGACGACATCTCCGAGGTTGACGAGGATCTGATCGCGGAAGTTCTTGCGAACTCCACGGGCATTCCGGTCTTCAAGCTCACCGAGGAAGAGTCCTCGCGCCTGCTCAAGATGGAAGACGAACTGCACAAGCGCGTTGTGGGCCAGGACGAGGCCATCAAGGCTCTGTCCCAGGCCATCCGCCGCACCCGTGCAGGCCTGAAGGACCCCAAGCGTCCTGGCGGCTCGTTCATCTTCGCCGGGCCCACCGGCGTCGGCAAGACCGAACTTGCCAAGGCACTTGCCGAGTTCCTGTTCGGTGAAGAGGACGCCCTCATCACGCTGGACATGTCCGAGTACTCCGAGAAGCACACGGTTTCGCGTCTCTTCGGTGCACCTCCGGGCTATGTCGGCTACGAAGAAGGCGGCCAGCTGACCGAGAAGGTCCGCCGGCGTCCGTTCTCCGTGGTCCTGTTCGACGAAGTGGAAAAGGCCCACGCGGACCTCTTCAACTCTCTCTTGCAGATTCTGGAAGACGGCCGACTGACCGACTCCCAGGGCCGCGTGGTGGACTTCAAGAACACGGTGATCATCATGACCACCAACCTTGGTACCCGCGATATCTCCAAGAGCGTGGCCACTGGCTTCCAGTCCGGTACGGACACCCAGACCGGCTACAACCGGATGCGGGCCCGCGTGACGGAGGAGCTCAAGCAGCACTTCCGCCCCGAGTTCCTCAACCGTGTTGACGACGTCGTGGTGTTCCCGCAGCTGACGCAGGACGAGATCATCGAGATCGTGGACCTGTTCGTGAACCGCTTGGAGCGTCGCCTCAAGGACAAGGACATGGGCATCGAGCTCACCCCCGCTGCCAAGGTTCTCCTGGCCACGCGCGGTTACGATCCCGCCATGGGTGCCCGGCCGCTGCGCCGCACCATCCAGCGCGAGATCGAGGACCAGCTGTCCGAGAAGATCCTGTTCGGCGAGATCCACTCCGGCGACATCGTGGTGGTGGACGTTGACGGCGAAGGTGACGACGCCAAGTTCACATTCGAAGGCAACGCCAAGCCGCGAATCCCGGAGATCGCTCCCACCGCGTAGTCTCTACAGCACAAAGCGCACCAGCACTAAGCCCCGCCCGCTCCAACAAAGAGCGGGCGGGGCTTTTGCGTTGGCGCGTGCCGAGTTTTTGTACAGGTAATGCCCATAAGGTGGCTTCATAAGGGCGTTATCTGTACAAAAACTCCGAAGAAGGGAGGTGGGACCGCATGCGCGTTCTCATGGTGGCTCCGGGGACTCGGGGAGATGTCGCGCCCATGGCGGGGCTGGGAAACCGTCTACAAAACCTGGGCTATGAGGTGGCCATCGCGTCCAACCCTGCCTACGCCCCTCTTGTTGTCGAGTCCGGCTGCGAGTTCAGGCCGCTCCCCGGAGATCTTGAGGCACTGATCAGGCAACCAGCGCCCGGCGCCAACGCGTCATCCGGAAGTGTGCTCAGCTTCTGGCGGAAGCTCACTGAATACATGGATGACGCCGCCACCGGAACCCTGGCTGCGGCTGAGGCCGGGGCTGACGTGATCTTGGCCAATTCGGTGGCGCCCTATGCGTACGACATCGCAGAAGCCCTGGGCATTCCGGCCATAGGAGCACATTTGCAGCCCACGGAGCCCAGTGCAGCATACCCGCCGGTGCTCATGAATTCTGCCCGAAGCCTTGGCGCTTGGGGAAACAAGATTATTGGTGAGCGCGCAGCTGCGGGCCCGGCTCCCTACGATCGCCCCAGTGCGCGCCTTCGCAAGGAGCTCGGACTGGGCAGGCAGAGCCGCGCAGCCGGTGAGCGCCGTCGTCGCAAAGCGCACGCCACTATTCTTCACGGCATCAGTCCCTCAGTGCTGCCGAGGCCTGCAGATTGGCACGCGGGCCTGGTGATGGCGGGATATTGGTGGCCGGCCGTGAGAGCGGATTGGCAGCCTCCGACGGACCTGGTGGCCTTCCTTGCCGACGGCCCACCGCCCGTTTTTGTTGGTTTTGGAAGTAGTGCCCACATCGACCCCACTTTCATCCTCGAGGCAACCCGCCGTGCCGGAGTGCGGGCTGTTGTACAGGGAGCGGACGGAGCCCTGGGTGACGATGCGATTGGCATTGGGGGCGTTCCGCATGAGTGGCTGTTCCCGCGGATGGCGGCAGTGGTTCATCACGCCGGGGCGGGAACCACTGCGGCCGGCTTTCGTGCGGGAGTGCCTGCCATTGGCGTCCCGGTCTACACGGACCAGCCGCTGTGGGCGGCCCGCGTTGCATCACTCGGAGTGGGTCCCCAGCCGATGCCCTATAAGAAGCTGACTCCGGAGCGCCTTGGTGACGCGATCGCACAAGCTGTCAGCACGCCGTCGTACGCGCACCGCGCCGCGAAAGTGGCGGCGGCCATCGCAGCGGAGGACGGAACCGCGCCCGTGCTCCAAGCCCTGGAAGACCTCCCAAGTAAGTAGCAGCAGAGCGCGTTTTGAGCGTTCAAAACGCGCTCTGCTGCGACTCAGTTGGGTGAATATGTGAAAGTACTGTTTCACTGTGAGTGAACCACTCTGTGATCTGGTGCACAATCCGTGTTGAATCGGACCATGGACTCTGCTGACACTCATGCACGGGCCGAGCAGCCCGAAACCCCGTTCCACGACATTGACCACTACCTCGCCATCCCCCGGGTCGGTGGCCTCACCCTCAGTCCGGACGGCAAGCGACTGGTCACCACCGTGACCACGCTGAACGGCAAAGGAACCGAGTTCGCCACTGCGCTCTGGGAGCTGGACCCCAGCGGCCGGAAACACGCGCGCCGCATCACCCGCAGCTCAAAAGGCGAATCCGGTGCCGTCTTCGCTGCCAACGGCGACCTGTACTTCACCTCGGCCCGTCCCGATCCGGAAAGCCCCGACGCGGACCCCGTGAATGCACTGTGGCTGCTGCCCGCGGACGGGGGAGAGGCCCGCGTGGTCCACTCACGTTCGGGTGGCATTGGCTCGGTCATGGCCGCCCGGGACGCCCATGCCACCTTCGTCAACGCTGAGGTCCTGGCTGGATCCGCGGACGAGGAGAACGACGAGGAACGACGCAAAGCCCGCAAGGACAACAAGGTCTCGGCCATTCTGCACAGCGGCTACCCGGTCCGCTACTGGGATGCCGACCTCGGTCCGGCCGAGCCGCGGATCTTCGCTGTGGAGCAGGGTGAAGAAGAAGCCCCCGGCAAGCCGTCCACCGTGGATGCGTCAACGCCGCTGCGCCTCCGGAACCTGACACCCGGCGTCGGCGGATCGCTGCGCGAAGCCAAGACAGTGGTGAGCCCGGACGGCAAGACCATCTACACCAGCATGACCAAAGCGCTCGCGAAGGCTGACAGCCGCGAGGTGCTTGCCGCCGTCGACGTCGCGACCGGGACCGTCAAGGTCCTGCTGGACCACCCGGGAATGAGCTACTTCCCCGGTCCGGTGAGCCCGGACAACCGGACATTGGTGGTGCAGAGCGAGAGCGACACAACACCCGCGCAGGCTCCCCAAGTGAAACTCCACATGCTCAACGTCGCCGGCGGCGAGACCACCGACTTGGAGCCGCTCGCGCACCAATGGGACCGCTGGGCCAACCCCGTCGCCTGGCTCCCCGACGGCAGCGCCGTGCTGGTAACAGCGGACGACGACGGCGCGTCGCCGGTTTTCCGGATCAGCGTCGCGGATGGAGCAGTCACTCGGGTGACGGAAGACGCCTCCGCCTATTCCGACGTCGTGGTTTCTCCGGACGGAACCACGGCGTATGCGCTCCGAAGCTCGTACGAGTTCCCCGCCGAGGCTGTACGGATTAATCTCTCCACCGGTGAGGTGGTCCGGTTGCAGGCGCCGGCGGAGCGGCCTGTTTTCAAGGGCAAGTTGGAACGTGTGGAAACGACTGCCGAAGATGGCTCCCGTATTCCTGCATACCTGGCGGTCCCTGAGGGCGCGTCCAGGGACAACCCGGCACCGCTCCTGCTGTGGATCCACGGCGGGCCATTGGGTTCGTGGAATGCCTGGACGTGGCGCTGGAACCCGTGGCTGCTTGTAGCCAAGGGCTATGCCGTCCTCCTTCCCGACCCCGCCCTGTCCACCGGCTACGGCCAGGAGTTCATCCAGCGCGGGTGGGGCGAATGGGGAAAGAAGCCCTTCACGGACCTCATGGCCATTACGGACGCCGTGGCTGCCCGGCCGGACGTTGACGAATCGCGGACAGCAGCAATGGGCGGGTCCTTCGGCGGCTACATGGCCAACTGGGTTGCCGGGCAAACCGACCGCTTCAAGGCAATCGTCACCCACGCCAGCCTGTGGGCACTGGACCAATTCGGCCCCACCACCGACGCCGCCCAGTACTGGCTCAAGGAAATGACCGTGGAAATGGCGATGGAAAACTCGCCGCACCGGAACGTGGGCAATATCAAAACTCCCATGCTGGTCATCCACGGTGACAAGGATTATCGAGTTCCCATCGGCGAAGGCCTCCGCCTCTGGTACGAGCTACTGTCCTCATCCCAGCTGCCGGCCGATGAGAACGGCCAAAGCCCGCACCGCTTCCTGTACTTCCCCGACGAGAACCACTGGATCCTGCAGCCTCAGCACGCGAAGGTTTGGTACGGAGTGGTTGAGAGCTTCCTGGCCAAGCAGGTGCTGGGCGAGGACGTTCCTTTGCCGGTGGAGCTGGGAGTGTAGATCCGGTGACGCGGGAACCCTCATTGGCCGCCGCTACCGTTTGTCTTGGTGTTATCGGGACAGGATTCTGCGCAGGTCCCCGTTGAAATCGCCGCCGTAGACAAACCGGGCAAGCCATGCGATCGGCCCGATCGCTTGTGCCTGAGCGATGACATGCGAGGGTGTCCCTTGTTGCTCCAGCTGCTTCAGTTGTGCCTTCCATGCCGCTGATACCGAGCCGCTGGCTCCTCGGTCCCAATGTTCAACCGACGTTGCCGCAAGGTGTTCAGCCGCCGACCGTAAGTTTCGCATAGCCTCTTTGCGAGCTGCGGGACCGAGGTCCCGCTGGAGTTCCAGCAATCGTTTGCGGTTCAGGCGCCAAGCGAGGAGGGCCAGGAGTGCAAGTGTCAGCGTCATCTTGATGAGCCACGGTGCGACCTGCCCGGTATCAAATCCTCGATCATCGGCGACGCCCGTGGCAGCCCTGAAGGTCACGAGGCCGACGACGAAAAGTCCCACAATCAGTGTGCACACGGTTCCGTATCGTGCTGCCGGCCTTGCGGGCACCGGGAGGAAGAGTGCAACTGCCAGGAGCACGATTCCGATCACCGCGGCAGGGGAGGCTACCGAAGCTGCCTGCTCCGCGGTGATATAGGTGCTCTTGCGATCTGAAGGACCGAACATCACGGCTGCTGTCAGTGCGGCCGACAAGCCGGCGCTGAGGAGGAAGCCCCACAATGCCTGCCACAGGATTCGCTTTCGTCCCCTCGTAATGTCGGGGGCTTTTGCTAATGCACCACGACGCTCGTGCAGCCTATGCAACTCGCGGTACAGCCGCTGCCGAACCCTGTCATTTACGGCAATGGCCTTCGCTGCCGCTTCCGAGACGGCGACAACATCGCTGAGGGTGCCCTCCAGAGTGAGAACGGCCTTCTTCATCTCAATACCTTTCCAGTTGGGTGGCACCACTTGAGACTAGTTCCTCCCTGGCGTCCTGTCCGACGACCGGACTCCGGATCATCCGTTCGCGAACCATGTGGTGCTGTGTGCGCGGCCGGGACCTGTTTGCCTCGTTAGGATGGGGGAGTGAATTCGACCTTCAGCCTCCGCCCTGCCCGCACCAGCGACGTGGCGGCGATCAAGAGGCTTGTGGCCCCCTTGGCCGAGGAGCGGATCCTCATGGCCAAGGAGACTGTGGCGTACTACGAGAGCCTCCAGGAATTTCGGATTGCTGAATCCGACGATGGCGAAGTGATCGGCTGCGGGGCCCTGCACGTCATGTGGGAAGACTTGGCGGAAATCCGCACCCTTGCCGCAGCCGACTCCTGGCGCGGGCGCGGAGTGGGTCACGTCCTTGTGGAGAACCTTCTGGAAGAGGCGCGAGCCCTGGGCGTGAGCCGCGTGTTCTGCCTGACGTTCGAGGTGGACTTCTTCAAGCGTCACGGATTCGAAGTCATGGCTGACCAGTCCGTGGTTGATCCGCAGGTGTACTCGGAGCTGCTGCGCTCGCATGACGAAGGCGTTGCCGAGTTCCTTGACCTTGCCCGCGTAAAGCCCAACACCCTGGGCAACACGCGCATGATCAAGCAGCTCTAACACCCGCCGCAGCACTCTTGCGGTTTAATTTCCGCCACCAAGGCCAAGTGGCTCAGGCCTGCCCGATTATGCGTGATTTATTTTCCCTTCTCTTATATCCACTTGATGGATAAACTGATGGTGGCTTGCTGGGGAAGCTTCCACCACATCGGTCAATTGAGAGAAGATCATGCAGTCCCACGCGTCCTTTTCAGATGTTTCAGAACTCCAACTCAGCGTGCACGGCCCCGTGTTCACGCCTGCCGATCCGGGGTTCGCTCCCGAAGTAGCGGCTTTCAACCTCTCTACACAGCACCAACCTGATCTTGCCTTCGGCGCCCTCGATGCTGAGGACGTTTCCGCGGCTGTTCGCTGGGCGGCTGAGCGCGGTATGCCCGTCTCCGTCCAGTCCACCGGTCACGGCGCCACCAATGCCATTGAGGGCGGCCTGCTCATCAGCACCCGCCGGATGCTGGAGCTGAGCATTGACCCCATCGAGAAAACTGCCCGCGTTGGTGCGGGCGTCCGTTGGAAGGCCGTGGTGGATCTCGCCGCGACCTTCGGTTTGATGGGCCTCTGCGGTTCCACTACCGACGTTGGGGTGGTGGGCTACACCCTGGGCGGCGGCCTGCCCATCCTGGGCCGCAAATATGGTTTCGCCTCAGATCACGTCATTGCCTTTGAACTCGTCACCGCCGACGGCACGCAGCGCCGGGTGACCAAAGACGAGAACCCGGAGTTGTTCTACCTTCTCCGTGGCGGCAAAGGAAACCTTGGCATCGTCACGGCCATGGAATTCCATCTCTTCCCGGCGGACGATCTTTACGCCGGCGGGTTGTACTTCGACGGCGGACATGCGCCTGAGGTCCTGCGGGCATTCCGGGAGTGGGTGCCTTCGCTGCCGGTGGAGGCATCAGCGTCCATGGCGTTCCTGCGCCTCCCGGAGATGGAAATGATTCCGGAGCCACTGCGTGGAAAGTTCGTCATCCATCTCCGCTACGCCTATCAAGGTGATCCGGCAACCGCCTCGGAAGTCCTGGAGCCAATGCGCACTTGCGCACCCTTTATGATGGACGCCACCGGGCCTTTGAGCCCCACCCAATTCGACACCATTCACCAGGACCCGGACCAGCCGGTGCCTGTGCGGGAGCATGGCTTCCTGCTGGATCGTCTGGACGAACAAACCGAAGATGCCCTGTTGCGGCACTTTGGTCCCGGGGTGGACAGTCCTGTGTTGTTGGCGGAACTGCGGCTCCTGGGCGGCGCCCTGGCAAAGAGTGCGGACGGAGAAGACATTGTGGGTGGCCGTGACGCAGCGTTCAGCTTCTTTATGGGAGCCATTGCTGTCCCGCCGGTCCTGGACATCCTGCCAACAGTCTTTAACTCGGTTCATGAAGACCTTCGTCCGGCTGCCAATGCGGGGACGTTCGTGAATCTGCACGGCCACTTTGTGGATGCTGAGGACAGGGAAAGGCCGTGGCTGCCCGGTGCACGCGAACGGCTCAGGAAGGCGAAAGCGGAGCTGGATCCGAAGAATATGTTCAGCTTCGGTCACGTTGTAGGGCTTCCGGTCATCGATCAGACGGTGCTGCTGCAGGACGTTGTCTCTACCGGCGGCGACGCCGTCCTGAATAGCTAAGGGGGATGCGAACAATGGACCCCAGGGTCACGTTCCCCGATTTCTCCGCATTCCAGATCGATATGCCTTACGGATCATGGCCCCACGAAACCTCTTTGCAGGACGCGGGCCACTCGAACCCTGATCTGTACTCCGCCTTCTGGCCCGAGTATCAGGCCGGAAGTAAACCCGAGGCGGTGACAACCCAAGCGGCCGAGGATTAGCGGACCGAAAAGCAGCATCACCGGAAGGGATAGTCATTGGGGGCTGTCCCTTCCGGTCATTAAGAGGGTGGTCCTAGCGCTATTTATGCACAACCGGCGCTTCAGGCCTACCGTGCCAACAGCCCCCGGTAGTAGGGTCAGAGCACCAGCCACAGCACGCCCAGGAGCATCACATGAAAAAGCTCATTAATGATCCACGCGCCGTGGTGGACGAGTCCGTTGAAGGTTTCGGCATGGCCCATGCCGACATCGTGGACGTCCATCCCGACCCCAAATACGTCGTCCGGAAAGGCGCTCCCGTAGCGGGCAAAGTAGCCCTTGTCTCCGGTGGCGGCAGTGGCCACGAGCCCCTGCACGCGGGCTTCGTAGGCCTCGGCATGTTGGACGCCGCGGTCCCCGGCGCAGTTTTCACCTCGCCCACACCGGACCAAATCATCCCGGCAACCGTCGCCGTGGACTCAGGCGCCGGCGTCGTCCATATTGTGAAGAACTACACCGGCGATGTCCTGAATTTCGAAACGGCCGCCGAAATGGCGCAGGCTGAAGGCGTGCGCGTTCGTTCAGTGTTGGTCAACGACGACGTCGCGGTGGAAGACTCGCTGTACACGGCTGGCAGGCGCGGGGTTGGTGGAACGGTCCTGGTGGAGAAGATCGCCGGTGCATCCGCCCAGCGAGGCGACGACCTTGACGCTGTCACCGCCATCGCTGAGCGCGTAGTGGCCAATGTGCGGACCATGGGTGTTGCCCTGTCCGGCTGCACGGTTCCGCACGCCGGTACGCCGAGTTTTGAACTCGCGGAGAATGAGATTGAGATCGGCATCGGCATTCATGGCGAACCTGGACGGCACAAGATTGCGATGGAAAGTGCTGACGCCATCACGGACCGCCTCCTGGAGCCTGTGCTGGAGGACCTGGCCCTCGCGTCAGGCGAGAAGGTCCTGCTCTTCGTCAATGGCATGGGCGGCACCCCGCAGAGCGAGTTGTACATCGTGTACCGACGCGCTGCCCAAGTTCTGGCCGAGCGCGGCGCCACCGTGGAGCGCTCGCTGGTGGGGAACTACGTGACCTCCCTGGAGATGCAAGGGTGCTCAGTGTCCGTGCTGCGCCTCGATGACGAGCTGACCAGGCTGTGGGACGCGCCCGTCCACACTGCAGCCCTGCGGTGGGGAGCCTGAGCATGGGTTTGGACGTTCAGTGGGCGCTGGAATGGTTGAAACTCTCCGCTAAAGCCATGGACGAACATCGGGTTGAGCTCATTGAGCTGGACCGGGCGATCGGCGACTCGGACCACGGCGAGAACATGGACCGGGGATTCCAAGCTGTGCTGCAGAAGCTCGACGAGACCCCGCCCGATACTCCTGGAGCGGCGTTGAAGGCTGCAGCGATGGCGCTCATGTCCAAGGTGGGCGGAGCTGCCGGACCGCTTTACGGCACGGCGTATCTGCGGGCAGCAACCTCCGTGGGGGACGCGAACGACATTGAAGCGGAGGCGTTAGCCGCTGCCCTCGTGGCCGCCCGTGATGGCGTGGTGGCCCGGGGCAAAGCCGAGCTCGGCGACAAGACAATGATCGACGCCTGGACACCGGCGGTTGAAGCTGCCCAAAAGGCGGCCGCGAGCGGTGCAGACGTGCTGGCGGTTCTGGAAGCGGCTGCGGACGCTGCCGAAGCCGGGGCCGTGGCCACCGATCCTTTGGTGGCACGCAAGGGGCGGGCAAGCTACCTGGGGGAGCGCAGTGCAGGCCATCGCGACCCCGGCGCCGCTTCCACCGCGCTGCTCCTCCGCGCGGCCGCAGCAGCTGCCGCCGGTTCGACTGGCGATACAGGAACCGACGCCGTATGACCGTGGGGATTGTGGTGGTGTCGCACAGCAGCAAGATTGCTGAGGGGGCGGTGGAACTCGCCGCGCAGATGGCACCCGACGTCGAACTCGCCGCCGCCGGGGGAACTGACGACGATCGAATCGGAACCAGCCTGGAGAAGGTGCTGGCCGCCGTCGAGCAGTCCCTGGTTGATTCCGGGGGCGACGGCGTGGTGGTGCTGACCGATCTTGGTTCTGCTGTGATGACAGCCGAGTCGGCGGTGGAGTTCGCCAGCGATCCCGAAGCCGTCCTCATCGCCGATGCGCCGCTGGTTGAGGGGCTCGTTGCTGCGGCCGTCGCCGCTCAGGGAGGTGCCGGCGTCGAGGATGTCCGCAAAGCAGCCGAAGCTGTGGCGTTCGGCAACACGCCCGCAGGTGATGCGGGCCCGGAGGCCCCTGATGTCAAGCATGAGCCGGATGCAAGCGGTGAATTCGAGCTCATCAACCCCTTGGGAATGCATGCCAGGCCGGCGGCCAAAATCGCCGGCGGGCTGTCCGGGCTGGATGTGGAGGTGACGGTCAACGGCGTTGATGGCATGTCCATCATGGCGCTCATGGCACTGGCCGCCGGCAAGGGTTCCACCCTGCGCGTTGAAGCGAGCGGCAAGGACGCCTCGAAGGCCGTGGAGTACGTGGGGCGGCTTGTGGAGGAAGGGTTTGGAGAACTCTAGGTTCTGACAATTTTCTCCGAAATATTGCTAAGTACACTGATTAGTGATGTTGTAGAGGTACAGGTTCACTACAAGGAAGAGGTACGAAACATGGGTGCTGACGACAAGATGGAGAACGCTGGCGAGAAGCTGGGCGGCAAGGCTAAGGAAGCTGCCGGAAAGCTGACGGACAACGAGCGTCTGGAAGCCGAAGGCAAGGGCGACCAGACGAAAGCCGACCTCAAAGGTGCCGGCGAGAAGCTGAAAGATGCCTTCAAGAAGGATTAAGAATCCAGGCAGGGCCGCTGCAATTGCAGCGGCCCTGCCTTGTTTCTGAGGCGGTTGTTGTGTGAGACGTCGCTTGGCGGCGCCCTATCTTATGGAGGATCTTGGTGAACATACTGGTAAAAGTGTTTGGTCTGGCAATTGGCCTTGGAGCTGGCACGCTCGCAAACAAAACGCTCGAAGGCCTCTGGGAGAAGAAGACCGGCAAACCTGCCCCCAAAGACAGCACGGACCTCAACGATTCACTACCGGGCGTGCTTGTGTTCGCCGTTGTTTCCGCAGGCGTGGGCGCAATAGTTCACGTTCTCACCCAGCGCGGCACCAAGAGCGCCATTGCCCGCATGAAGAAAACTGCTGACGAGGTTTAACACATGGCTATAGCTAAATACCCGAGTGTGGTTATCGATTGTCCTGATGCCGGCGCCTTGGCCGCCTTTTATGGCGAGCTCTTCGGCTGGGAAGTGGAGGACAAAGGTGACTGGTTTGATATCCGACCCAGCGATGGCAGCAACTGCATCTCCTTCCAACAAGTGGAGGTGTACCAGGCGCCCAAATGGCCCGGCCAGACCATCCCGCAGCAGATGCACCTGGACATGATCGTGGAGGATTTGGACAAGGGCGAGGAAGTTGCCCTGTCCCTTGGTGCGAGCAAGGCTGACCACCAGCCAGGAGAAACGTTCAGGGTGCTCCTTGACCCGGCCGGGCATCCATTCTGCCTCTGCCTCACGTAACGGAAGCCCGCCGGGCATGGCCTCTTAGTGAGTTCAGCCCTGCTGGGCGGCCCACTCATCAACGCGGCGGTTGCTCTCTTCCTCCGAGATATCCTCAACCCGCGTCATGATGGACCAGCGCACGCCGAACGGATCGCGAATGCTCGCGTAACGGTCACCTGAGACGAACGTGGACAGCGGCTCGCGGATGGTTGCCCCAGCATGTTCGGCCTTCTTGACCAGTCCGTCCGCGTCCTGGCAATACAGGCCGAGGGAGTAGCAATCGTCCTCGCCGCTTGGCGCCGGCACCAGATGGTATTCCGGGTTGGGCTCGCCAAGTTGAAGGTGGCCGTTGCCGAAGTCGAGTTCGGCGTGGACGACCACCCCTCCCATCTCGGTCTCGCCCACAACTCTGGCCCCGAACACATCACGGTAGAAGGCAATGGCTTCCTTGGCGTTGGGCACCGAGAGGAACGGCGTCAGGCTTGTCAGGCCGTTCGGGATGCCATGTGTGGTGTGCTCGCCGTGGGCTGCTGTGATGGACTCTCTGCTTGTAGTATCTGTCATGGTTATGACGCTACGGGCACCTTGCCCTGTTGCGCTTGGAGATTTGCGACAGCTTTGATCCTCAGGGGAGAGGCTCCAATGGAAGGTTCGTTCAAGGGCATCCTGTATCCGGCGCGACTGCCCACCTTCCATCGCATCCCGGCCCCGGCTTCTGTGTTCCATTTGGTGCAGTGGTTCTGGATTCCGGAGTGGGACATCGAACCCGGCCGGTCATCACGGCAACATGTGATCGCCTACCCCACATCCAACCTGGTGGTGCAAGGCGATGCGGTGGAGTTCTCCGGGCCAACCACCCGCGCCGCCTACCGCGACCTGACAGGCCAGGGCTGGGCCGTGGGCGCACTACTCCGGCCCGCAGCAGTGCCGCTTTTCACTGACAACCCCGCCGCTCTCCGCGATCAGGAAGTGGTGCTGGACTTCGCCCACCTTCAGCAGGCAGTGTCGGCAGCCATGACCGCCACTTCAGGTGGCAACACGTACGACGGCGGCGCTCGCCGAGAGCGGGCAGTGGAAGCCTTTGTTGCGTGGCTGGTTTCGCTGGAGTGCGTTGCTGACGAGGAAGCCCTGCTCGCGAACCGGATGGTGGATGTGATCGCATCCGAGCCCGATGTGTTCTTGATTGAGGATGTGGCGTCCCGTCTTGCCGTGTCGCCCAGAACCCTGCAAAGAATCGCTGCAAAGTACGTCGGGTTGAGCCCTTCCGCCCTCATACGGCGCCGCAGATTGCAGGATGCCGCCGAGCTTGCCCGGTCCAACCCAACAGCGGACCTTGCGGCGATCGCCGTCGAACTTGGCTACGCAGATCATGCGCACCTAACGAACGACTTCCGTAAGTACCTGGGGTTCACGCCAAGTGGTTACCGGAAGGCTGTTGGGGGACCACCGGGCTAGTCTTCGCCCGATCCCGGCTCGCTCATGGTGACTAGGAGCCGGTTCACGTGGCAGCTGCAGGCGCTGCACACGTTGCGGGAAGGACGAAGACGACTCCGGCGGTTCGAGGCTCATCATCGACGCAGGTGCATAGGCAGCACTACCGCTGCCGCAAACCTGCTCCGTCCAGCGTCAGGCCAGCCGAAATGACCCGCCCACATTGTTCACCGTAAGGGTACTCACCTCGGGGAGTGAAGGTCAGGGTACGCGTCGGCAACGCGACACCGGCCGGGGAAGAGCCAGTCACGGTTGCCTCAAGAGGACTTTCGGACAGTGCGGGGAGCTCCATAAACCCGTGAAGCGTCCCGTCAGGCGAGGATGTCGCAGAGCACACGCCATCTGGCGTGCAGCCCTGGTCCACGGAGGTGGCCCCGGGGTTCAGCATCAGTTCCTTTTCAGTGCAGATGCCATCCTGGCATGCCTTCAATCGAAGCGAAGCGACGTCCGGGGCATAGTCCGCCGCCACGGTCAGGGATACGCCGGCCACGTGTCCGATCGCCGGGCAGCCCACTGGTTCGGCCAAGCAACCGGGAAGCAATGCTGCGGTCCCGGCAAGGGTCAAGGCCAATCCGATTCTGCCCATGCTTCAGGGTAGTGCTGCACTCAGTGGGTGTCGCGGGAATGCCGCTGGCGCAGGGCAAACGGCGCCTGCATTGTTATTGATCCTGGAAGCCTGTTGCCCAACCGATACCGCACCCGGCCAAAGCTACGCCGGAAGCCGCAAACCGCCGTCGTGCATTTCAGCCAGACCGTCCAATAACAGGCCCTCAAGGGCGCGCTCGAGTTGCTCGGGCGCGGAGTTGAGCCGGTGCAGTGCGGCGAGCGGGATTCCGACGCCGGACGGCGCGAACCCGAGATCCGCCGGTGCTTGCTGGAACATTTCGCGGGGCACCGGGGTGGCCGCCTCGCGGAGGACGGCCATCACGGCACCGCGCACCTGGCGGTCCGTGCCGTGCCAGGACTGCCCCTTTGGAGTGTACGACGGCGGCGGCTCGCCGGCGGCGAGCCAGGCGCAACTGGAACGGACCGGGCATTCAGCGCACTTGGGACTGCGGGCGGTGCACACCATGGCGCCGAGTTCCATGACCGAAGCGTTCCAGTGCACGGACAACTCCTGGTCCTCGGGCATGAGGGCCGCGGCCAGCCGCATCTCCGCAGCGGTCAAGGCCGGCGCCGGGAGCGCGCTGCCGGAGATGAGCCGCGCGTGGACGCGCCGGATGTTGGTGTCCACCACTGTTTCGCGCCGGCCGAACGCAAAAGCCGCGACGGCGGCCGCCGTGTAGTTGCCTACACCCGGCAAGTCCA
Organism: Paenarthrobacter sp. TYUT067; assembly: GCF_023656375.1. Lineage (NCBI taxonomy): Bacteria > Bacillati > Actinomycetota > Actinomycetes > Micrococcales > Micrococcaceae > Paenarthrobacter > Paenarthrobacter sp. TYUT067. Next base: position 145,666 of record NZ_JAMOIT010000011.1, on the reverse strand, counting down.
GGAGCTCGTCAAAAGTGTCAGGAACCTTGCCGCCGTGCTGATCACGGATTGCGACGGCGGCCGCGTGCAGCCGCAGAGCCCGGCGTGGATAACCGAGCCGCCCCCAATGGCGGACGGCTGCGCCCGACGGTTCGTCGGCAAGGTGGGCGGGTGTGGGCCAGCGTTCCATCCAGTCGAGCCAGACCGGCAGCACGCGGACAACGGGTGTTTGCTGAAGCATCACTTCGCTAACCAGGATGCCCCACGCGCTGCAATCCGGCTCGCGCCACGGGAGGTCGCGGGCCGTCTCAGCGAACCACTGATCAAGGGCTTGGTGGAGGCCTGCCAGCTGGCCTGAATCGGGAAGTGTCATGCTGCCATCCACTGTAGTGGAATCCGGAGGTAGGGCCGTCCGGGAGAGCCCATGGCCGACGTCACACAGGCCGGCATGAGGCTCTTTCGGCGTGGAGGTTAGGTCCCAATGCGGCTGCGAGCCTAGCCTAGAACCATGGCCAACAAGGGTAAGCAGACGCCGACCGCGCGCACATCAGCGGCGGCGAAGGGCGCTTCCCCCAGCGCAAAGCGACGGCCGAGCCCTGCCGTGTACCGGCGTCGTCGGCAAGTGTTTTTCGGCGCCCTGCTGCTGGTTATCGTAGTGGTGATCGGCGGCGTCGTGGCCCTCACCGGCGCGCTCTCCGGAAATCCGGAGCCGCAGGCCGTCAGCACGTCCCAGGCATCAACGGCGCCGACGCCGGGAAGTACACCGACGGGCACAGCGGCGGCATCGCCGTCGCCCACACCCGTGTGCGACTTGAACTTGATGACTGTGGCCGCCAAGACCGATAAGCCCGCTTACGGTCCGGAGGAAAAGCCGCTGCTGACCATGACCATCACCAATGGCGGCACGGCCCCGTGTGAGGTCAACGTGGGCACCTCCCAAATGGAGTACCTGCTGATGAGCGGCTCGGACCGCATCTTCTCCTCCAAGGACTGTCAGACGGGCGGCGAGGATCTCATCAAGACCATCCAGCCCGGCAAGAGCGAGACGGCGAACTTCCCGTGGCAGCGCAACCGGACGCTGGAAGGCTGTGCCAGCATCGCGGCCACGCCGGGCGCGGGCGGCGCCTACTACACGTTCGAAGCCCGCCTGGGGAACAAGGCGAGCCCCAAGGTCGCCTTCCAGCTGAACTAGTTCTCGTCCGAAACAGGGCCCGACGGCGGCCGTCGTCTTTAGAGGAACCGGTCCAGCAGGCTCGCTTCGGCCATGCGGCTCAATCCTTCGCGGACTGTGCGGGCTCGCTGATCGCCGATTCCGTCCACGGTCATGAGGTCGTCAATAGTGGCAGCCATGAGGTTCTGGAGTCCGCCGAAGTAGTCCACCAAACGGTCGGCCACTGCCTTGGGAACGGACTTGAGGCCGGACAGGAGGCGGTACCCGCGCGGCTGAACCACGGCGTCCAGCTGCTCTACTCCGCCGGCGAAGCCAATGATGTGGGCAATGCGGCTGAGGTCGATCAATTCTGTGGGGCCAAGGTTGAGGAGTGCCTGGACGGCTTCCTCGATCTGCTCAGGAGTGGCGTCGGGATCGGAGTAGTCGCGGATGATGACTTCGCTCCCCGGGCCGCGGCCTACGGTGAGTTCTTCCACCTGGAGGGAGAGCAGTCGGCCGTCTTCACCGAGTTCCAGCACGTACTGGGCGATTTCCTCGGAGATACGGCGGACCATTTCCTGGCGCTGCAGGGTGACCGCAACGTCCCTGACCGTGACCAGTGCTTCGATCTCCAGGGCCGAAAGTGAGCTGGTGACCTGGTCCAGTCTGGCGCTGTACCGCTCCAAGGTTGCCAGGGCCTGGTTGGCGCGGGCGAGGACCTTTTCGGAGCCTTCCAGGACGTGGCGCAAACCGTTTACGTAGAGGGCGATGATTTGCATGGATTGGCTGACGGAAATAACGGGAACGCCGGTCTGGATGGCTACACGTTCCGCGGTGCGGTGCCTGGTGCCTGATTCCTGGGTTTCGATGCTGGAATCGGGAACCAACTGCACGGCGGCCCGGACGATGTTGCTGGCATCCTTGTCACAGATGATGGCGCCGTCCATTTTGGCCAGTTCGCGCAGACGCGTTGGGGAGAAATCGATGCCGATGTCGAATCCGCCGGAACAGATGGAGTCGATGGTGCGGTCGTAGCCCAGCACGATCAACGCGCCGGTCCGTCCACGAAGAATGCGTTCAAGGCCGTCACGCAGCGGAGTTCCGGGTGCGACTCTGGCAAGGGTCGCCTTGAGCGACTCTTCCGGGCTCCGGGCCATAGGGTTTCCCTTCGAAGGTGCAAGCCATGGCTCACAGACAAGCTGAATCCGGCGTCAGCGAGCACTACCAAAAATGCCCACATGACGACAAGCACAATGATAGGGCTTCCGGACACCGTTAACCGCACCAGCAAGCCCCAAAGTGGGTCATTTCGTGATGTTCGGTGCTGCCTCGAAAGTGGTTTGGCTGCCGATTGATGAAACCCTATTTCCGTCAACCGGCCGCCCACCGCGCTAGCGCTGGCCGCGGCCAAGGCCTGTCAGCAAGGCAGTGCCTGCCTCCCGCCACAGTCCTTGGTTGCCCGGCAAGGAGGTACTTTCTTCCAGATATTTAATCCAATCGCCGTATTCGCTGATGTCCCGCGCGCTGGCCGCAGCTACGGCATCGCATGCGAATCCCACTGCCGTGCTCCCATCGTCCAAGGTGATGGACCCCAGCAGCATGGGTTCGGGCAAGTCAGCGAGGAAAGACCCCAGGGCGGACTCGGACAGCAACCACCGCTCTGCAACCAGCCCGGTTCCCTGTTCAGATCGAACCACGCCAGGCTTAGGGGGTGTGGTTTCCAGCGCCACCATGCGGTACCTCGCCGCAGTGACTACCCGGCCATCCCAGAAAGCTCCACGCCGCTCAAGTTCCGCCGCCAACGGCTGGCCCTTCCGGTGGGCGCCCACCACCACAAGAGGTACGACGACGGCGCCCGCGGCAACCGGCCAGGGAACCTTTGGCGCGGCGTCGTTGGCAGCTCCGGCAGCGAACAGTCCCGGCTTCTCCGGGGTGAGCTCGATCCGCCGTGCAATGTCCGCGGCCACGCCGTCCTCGAAAGTTCGGGCCACCACAGTGAGACCGAACTGGGAGACGCTCCCTGACTCCCCGGTTTCAGCGGTGTCAGTGACAGTCCCGGCCGGCACTGCCACAGCGCTGAGGTCGAAGAGGTTGCAGAAATTGGTATACGTACCCATCCGGGAATTGACCCCCACGGGATCGGCCGCGACCTCTGCCAGCGTCGGATGGAAAGGTGCGGTTGGCACGATCAGGGCATCGAAGCCCTCCAGTCGCAGCATGGCCTCACGGCGGAGCTTCTCCAGGGCCCCGGTGTCAGTCACGTACTTGTGCGCAGGGACCTTGCCCGCGGCTGTGATGATCCCGGCCACGGTGGGGTCGAGCGTGGCGGAAACCCCTCCGTCCTGCACCGTGTCAACAAAGCTGCCGACGGCGGCATAGCGTTCGGCCACCAATCCGCCGTCGTACAGCAGCCGTGCAGCCTCAAGGAAGACGTCCAGCTCGATGGCTTCGGCCACCACGCCCGTGGAGCGCAGCCGTTCGATCTGTGCCTTGAACTCGAGCGCCCACGCGTCCGGGAGGGCAGGCAGGGCAGCGGGGTAGGCCACCCGCGGTGTGGCCGGCGCAGCGAGTTTGACGTCCGCGGGCCAGCTGCGCCCCTCACCGGCCATGATGCCCATGGCGAGCTCGGCCGTGGCGAGGTCGCGCGCGAAAATCGTGGCGGTGTCCCAGGAACGGCACGCCGGAACTACGCCGTCGGTGGACACCACGCCCAGGGTTGGTTTGATCCCCACAATTCCTTGCAGCGCCGCGGGAATCCGGCCCGAACCGGCGGTGTCCGTCCCGATGGCAAGGTCCACCAAGCCCAAGGCCACTGCCACGGCAGAACCCGAACTCGAACCGCCGGAAATCCGCTCAGGACGCCGCGAATCGCGCACAGCTCCATACGGGCTGCGGGTACCCACCAGTCCCGTGGCGAACTGGTCCAGGTTGGTAGCTCCCAGCACCAACGCCCCCGCAGCGCGGAGCCTCGCAACCGGCACCGCATCCCGGGCGGGCACCTCGCCAAAACCGGGGCACGCCGCCGTCGTCATCACACCGGCAACGTCCACGTTGTTCTTCACGGCGAGCAGGAGACCCGCAAGCGGCAGGTCCTCCCCGGCGGCAGTCGCGGCGTCGATCCGTGCCGCCTCTGCGAGCAGTTCATCCCGCCCGCGGAGGTGGATCCAGATTTCAGGGCGGTCGACGGCGTCAATCGCCTCAAGCGCGGCAAGGACGCGTTCTGCAGTGGTGACTTTGGGGCTGATCATAGTGCGCTTCCTTCCAGCACAAGTGCCGGTTCCCGGACATCCACAGGCTCAAGCACCACCAAAGCCTCGCCTGCTACCACCTGCGCGCCGGCCGTGGGCAGGACTCGTTGGACCACACCATCCACCGGAGCCTGGATGACCGTCTCCATCTTCATGGCCTCCAGGGAGACCAACGACTGGCCGGCTACCACCACGTCGCCGGGTTCCACGTCCACTTTCCACACGCTCGCGGCGAACGGGGACGTGACCAAGGTGCCGCCGTCGGGAATCACCACGTCGTCCGCCGGCGGGGCCAAAGAAACAGCCTGCTCTGCGCGATCGAACTCGCCGGCTTCCTCCCACGCCTGACGTTCAACGGCAAACGCGGCCGACTGTGTTTCACGGAACTCCGCTATGGAGACGCTGTTGCGTTCCAGGAATTCCTCGTGCTCGGCCAGAGAAAATGTGCCTTCCTCGATCTCTACGCCCCGGCCCCTGCCAGCTGCCATGTCCGCGCGGAGGTCCAACAGTTCCTCAGGGCTGACGGGGTACCAGGAAATACGGTCGAAGAACCGGAGCAGCCACGGGGAACCCGGCTCAAAAGGTGCGGCGTCCGCGTAGCGTGACCAGACTTGCGTGGTCCGTCCAACAAACTGGTAACCGCCAGGACCTTCCATGCCGTAAATGCACATGTAGGCACCGCCAATGCCCACGGCGTTCTCCGGGGTCCACGTGCGGGCGGGGTTGTACTTGGTGGTGACCAGCCGGTGCCGCGGATCCAAGGGCGTTGCCACCGGAGCTCCGAGGTATACGTCGCCCAGTCCCAACACGAGGTACTCGGCGTTGAAGACTGTATCGAAGACGTCATTCACGGAGTCCAAGCCGTTGATGCGGCGGATGAACTCGATGTTCCACGGGCACCACGGGGCGTCATCGCGGACACCTGCCATGTAACGCTCGATTGCTTCACGGGTAGCGGGATCGTCCCACGACAACGGGAGGCGGACGCTGCGGCTGGGTACCACCAACTCCGAACTAGCAGGCAGTGAAGCATCCACCTCGCGCACCAGGCCCAGCAGTTTGGACGTGGGCAGGAGGGACGGATCGGCCTTGATCTGCAAGGAACGGATGCCCGGAGTCAGATCCACGATGCCAGGAACACCAAGGCGTTCGATTTCCTGGTGCAGGGCGTGGACGCGGGCGCGGAGGCCCAGGTCCAGCACCATATCCCCGTACTCCACCAGAAGGTTGTCATCACCCGAACGGCGGAAGGTGACCGCAGGCCGGCCCTCGCCTTCGGGCACCCGGCCCAGCACGCCGTCGTCGCCGTCTCCGCGCAGCACCCCGGCGGCGCTGCTGCTGAAGTCCGTTCCGCCCGGCAGAATCAGCTGCCGCGCAGCGCCGAGTTCCTTCACGGACGGCGCCTCAACCGAGCGGATCGGCGCGAAACGGACCTTGTCGCCGGGCCGCAACTGCCCCAACTTCCAGCGCTCGCCGGTCACCACGGTGACGGGGCAGACAAAACCGCCAAGGCTGGGACCATCCGGGCCCAGCAGGATGGGGGTGTCGCCGGTGAAGTCCAGGGCGCCTACCGAGTAGGCGGTGTCGTGAATATTGGAGGGGTGCAGTCCGGCCTCGCCGCCATCATTGCGCGCCCAGCGCGGTTTGGGCCCGATCAGGCGGACGCCGGTGCGGGCGGAGTTGAAGTGAACCTCATATTCGGCGGAATAGAGCTCCTCTATGTCTTCGCGTTGGAAGAATTCCGGTGCGCCATGGGGCCCTTCCACCACCTTCAGCTCCCATTCGGAAGTGAGCACCGGGCGGCTCTCGGCCGGGACCGCGCCGGGGACCGTTTCAGGCAGGTGACCGGTGACCGTTCGGAGCACATCGCTGGCCCGCAGCACACGGCCGCCGTGGCCGCCGAACTGGCCCAAGGTGAAGGTGGACGCGCTGCCAAGGTACTGGGGAACATCCAGCCCGCCTTCAAACAGGATGTAACCCCGCAGCCCGGAACCGTCAGCCGAGCCGACATCCAGCAGGCCGTTCCCGGGGACGGTGATGGGCTCCCACGTGTTAGCCGCGACGCCGTTGACGGTGACGGCGACGTCAGCGCCGGTGACGCACACCGTGGTAGCGTGGGTGAACCGGAGCGCGGGCCCGGCCATGGTGAACTCCAACCCGGGCGCGCCCTCGGGGTTACCCAGGGCGGTGTTGCCCAGCCGGAACGACAAGTCATCCATGGGACCACTGGGCGGCACGCCGATCTGCCACAGTCCGGTCCTGCCCGGCCAGTCCTGCACGCTGGTCTGGAGGCCCGGCCGCTCAACGGTGATCCGCGGTTCCGGATCGCCTACGGTGTCCAGGGTTCCGGTGGAATGCCCTGCCGCGCGGACCACGTCCATTCCGGCCACGGCACGCAGCATGCCCAGGTTCGTCTCAATGCCATCAATGCGGGTCTCTGCCAGCGCAGTGGCCAGGGCGTCGAAGGCGGCGTCGCGGGTGGTACCGGACGTGATGACCTTGCCCAGCAGGGGATCGTAGCTGGTGGAGACTTCGCTGCCGGTTTCCACCCAGGCGTCAATGCGTACGACGTCGGAGGCCGGGTACTGCGCGTTGGTGACGGTTCCGGCGCTGGGCTGGAAATTCCGGGCGGGGTCTTCTGCGTAGATGCGGGCTTCCACGGCATGTCCTGAGACGGGCACGCTGTCCGGCACGCCATCAAGCACGGGCTCCTGCTGGGCCAGATTCAGCATCCACTCCACCAGGTCCACGCCGGTGATGGCTTCGGTGACGGGGTGCTCAACTTGCAGCCGGGCGTTGACTTCCAGGAAGGATGCTTCCTGGCGGACGGGGTCGTAGACGAACTCCACTGTGCCTGCAGAGCGGTAGCCCACGGAGGCGCAGAGTGCGCGGGAGCTCCGGTGCAGCTCCTCCCGCAAAGCGTCCGGGAGATCCGGCGCGGGCGCTTCTTCGAGTACTTTCTGGTGGCGTCGTTGCAGCGAGCAGTCACGGTCACCGAGGCTTACGACGCGGCCCTCACCGTCGCCGAATACCTGGACTTCCACGTGGCGGGCGTGCTCGATGTACCTCTCAGCGAAGACCCCGGCGGTTCCGAAGCTGGAGCTGGCCAAGCAGGCCACCCGGGAGTAATTGCTGCGGAGGTCGGCTTCGTCGCGGCACACTGCCATGCCGATTCCGCCGCCACCGCCGGTTGCCTTGAGCATGAGCGGGTAACCGATGGTTTCCGCCGCGGCCACGGCTTGGTCCACGTCGTCAAGCAGGCCGGATCCCGCAATCATGGGAACCCCGGCGCGTTGAGCAGCATCCCGCGCGGTGTGCTTGGTCCCGAAGATTCGGAGCTGTTGGGGGGTAGGCCCCACAAAGACGAGCCCTGCTGCCTCCACGGCTTCCGCGAACGCAGCGTCCTCGGACAAGAATCCGTAGCCGGGGTGAATGGCGCCGGCACCGGTGGCAGCCGCCGCACTGAGGATGGCTTCAACCTTCAGGTAGGACTCCTTGGCCGGTGCTGGTCCCAAAAGGACGGCCTCATCTGCGAGCTTCACATGCTTGGCGCCACGGTCAGCCTCGGAGAAAACGGCGACAGTGCGCAGCCCCGCCTTGCGTGCCGACTCGATGATCCGGCAGGCGATCTCGCCGCGGTTGGCAATGAGGAGGGTGTCGAAACGGGTCATGCGCGGGCCTCCGGACGTGTAACGATCATGCGCACCGGCGTGGGGTTGAAACCGTTGCAAGGGTTGTTGATTTGAGGGCAGTTGGACACCAGCACCAGGGTGTCCACCTCGGCGCGGAGTGCCACCCGCTTACCCGGTGCGGACAACCCGTCCACGATGCCCAGGGCACCATCCGGGTCCACCGGCACGTTCATGAACCAGTTGATGTTGGACACAAGGTCCTTCTTGCCCAGGTCCCACTTGGCGCCTTCAATGAGGAAGTTCTCCACGCAGGCGTGCTGTTCATGGGTGTGCTGCCCGTAGCGGAGGGTGTTGGATTCCTGCGAGCAGGCGCCCCCGATGGTGTCGTGGATGCCCACTTCATCGGCCACCACGGTCATGAGTTCCTGGCCGCTGTCCGAGCGGAGGACCGAGCCGGTGGTGAGGAAGATCGAGCCCTGGCTGGCGATTGTCATGGCGGCGGAGTATCGCGTGCCGGTGTCATGTGCTGCGTAGAGGATGCAATCCACGGCCTGGTTACCGTCCAGGTCCACGATGGTGAGCACGTCGCCGGCAGCCACTACGGCCGACCATGGGCCGCGGGCTTCCACCAGCTCGTCCAGTACCACTTTCCCCTCTATGAGCGCGGGGCTGATTTCTGCGATGGCGTTCATGCGGAAGTCCTTGCGTTGTAGTCGAGTTCAGTGTTGTGGAGGGCAAGACGCCCTTCCGGGCCAAGGTCAACAGTGGAGGTTCCGTCCACCAAGGCTGCGAGGTCCTGCGGCGCACGCCACGCGACGATGTCCACAGCGCTGCCTGTGAACTCCGGACGCGGGTCCAGCGGGTGCGCGGTATTGGCCAGTACCAGCACAGAGTCCATGTGGAGGAGAAGTTCGACGACGGCCCCGGCACCGGCGCTCCCGGCAAACTGAATGCGGCCGTCCGGGTCCACGGTGACGCCCTTGAAGAACGACAACGACGGCGGTAGTTGCCTTTGGCTGACTCCATGCTTCATGCCACCGAGGGTGAGGAGCTCGCGGCCTGCCGGTGACGGACTGTGGGCTGATCCGGCACCGTACTTGGCGGTGTTACCGGCCAGGCTGGTGGTGCCGGTGAGGGCATCGTGCTTGCCGGAGGAATCAGCCACCACGGTTGCCATCAGACGGCCGGCGTCGGAGAGAAGCGGGTGGCCCGTGGTCATGTAGGCCTGCCAAGGGACTTTTACGGTGTCCGCAACGTTGAGCCGCTCATGCTGGGCACCGCTTCGGAGGACGACAGCGTGAACGCAAGCATCGCCGTCGAGGTCCGTGAGCCTCAGGCGCGTCCCGCGGGCCAGTTCCATATGGGTGTAGCGGCCGAAGGCGAGGGTCTCCGCCCAGGTCAGGGAGTCCTTCGCCTCGGCAGGGAGGTTTTCGATCAGGCGGGCCGGGGCCGAAGCTGGCGGGACGTGGATCATGGTTTCGGCCGTGCGCCCGTGCTGGGCTCGTGCGTGCAGCTTGGCGCCGGCTGTTGTGGCGGTGCCTTCAGGGGTCTGTGTTTCAAGAGTCTGTGTCATGGCAATCATTTCTGTGCTTGAACTGTCTGTGCTTGAACGTGAAGTGGCCTGATGTTGGGCGGGTCAGCCCGCGTTGGCGGATTCCGCGGCCAGCGCCGCCTTGTTCTCCCGGACCCGGATGTTCCGCCGGACCCAGATACCCAGGAGCAGGACGGCGCCCACCATGATGGAGGCGGAGAAGAGCAGGATCCCGTGTTCACCGGAGGGGTCGTACACTTCGGGGCGGGGCCAGGACAGGTTGATGACCATCAGGGCGCCATACATGACGGCGAGGATGTTGACCGGCAAGCCCCAACGGCCCAGGGAGAAGAGCCCGGCCGGCATGGTCTGACCCACCCGGTTCCAATCGCCGCGGAAACGGCTGAGCAGCTGCGGAACCGTGACCATCAGGTACGCCAGGTACACCATCACGATGCACACACTGCAGAGAGTGGTGAAGAGTGCGGAGTTGCCGATGTTGATGGCTAGGATGCCCACCGCCAGGGCGCCAATCGCGATGGAGGGCCACATGGGGGTTCCACGCTGCGGGTGGACCTTGGAGAGCAGGGCCGAGGCCGGAAGTTTGCCATCGCGGGCCATGGAGAAGACCAGCCGCGAACCCGCCGTTTGGATTGCCAAAGTGCACACGAAGATGGCGATTGCCACGTCAACCAGCAGCACTTTGCCCCAGAACGTACCCAGCACGGCAGTGAGCACATAGGGCAGCCCCTCGGTGGCGAGCCGGCCGTCGTCCAGACTTGGCGCTGCCATCAGAGCGGCGATGATCATGAGTCCGCCGCCAATACCGGAGATGATCAGTGCCGAGAGGATGGTGCGCGGGGCCGTCTTGCGGGGGTTCTTGGTTTCCTCCGAGAGTTCGCCGGCGGAGTTGAAGCCCACCATGACGTACGCGGCCATCAACCCGGATACCAGGAAGGCGCCCACGGCGCCAAGGTCCGAGGTTGTAACAACACTGACGTCCGCCACTACCCCCGGGCCACGCTGGGCGGCCGAGAACAGGGCGAGAATTACCGCAGCGACGCCCACGATCTCGCAGGTGACGCCGATGGAGTTGACGTGAGACATGAGCTTCACGCCCAGGCAATTAATCACGGTAGTAACCACCAGGAGTATGGCGCCAAGGATGACGGCGTTCGCCGCACCCGTGGTGGAGGTCAGAGAGGGGTCGCCGCCCACCAACTGGAAGCCATCCCACAGCTGGGGAAGGACTACTTGGAGTGCGATGGCTGCTGCGGCAGCAGTGATGACCTGGGCGATGGACATGAACCAGCCGGCGAACCAGCCCACCACTTCACCGCCCATGCGGCGCGACCACTGATAGACGGCGCCGGACAACGGGTACCGGGCGGCGAGCTCTGCGAAGTTCAATGCCACAAGGAGCTGGCCCACCAGCACCACCGGCCACGTCCAGAAGAAAGCAGGACCGGCGAAGGAGTAGCCAAAGGCGAAGAGCTGGAAGATGGTGGTGAGGATGGAGACGAACGAAAAACCTGCGGCGAACGATGCGTAGCGGCCCAGCTTGCGGTGCAGGGTGGGCTGGTAGCCGAGTGCTGTCAGGTCTGCATCATCAGTGCGGCCGGCCGCCGTCGAAAGGGTGGAAGTCATCGGTTTCTCCGTGTCTGGAACGGGATGTGGAACCAGCCCGGAGAGGCTTATGATCACCCGTCCGGAATATCGGTCACTTGATAGTTTTCCAGCGCGGTGTCCCCGCAGCGTTTCGCCGATGTAAAGCCTGGGTTACCGCGTGTTTCCGGGGCGTAAATGAAAACTCACCACCACGGGAGGCGGCCGTGAACGGGAACTTTGGGGTTGGCGCGGTGCAAGAATGAAGGGTGACTACAGCCGGACCGGGACGCCCCCGTAAGCAGCAGGCGGTGCGCCCTGGGGCCACCGCCCGCGAAGAGATACTGGATGCGGCAGCCGAGCTTTTCACGGGCCAGGGGTTCGCGAACACCTCCACCCGGGCAATCGCCGATGCCGTGGGAATACGGCAATCGTCGCTCTATCACCACTTCTCCACCAAGGACGAAATCCTGGGTGAGCTGCTCGGCGGGACGGTGTCCACCAGCCTGGCGTTTGCCCGGGCTGTGCGGGATCATTCCGACGACGCCGGCCAGGCTGCGGCACGGTTGCACGCAGTGGTGTCGTTTGACGGTTCACAGCTGTGCAGTTCGCGCTGGAACCTGGGGGTGCTCTACCACCTCCCGGAAGCCAGGGCAGAGATCTTCCGACCCTTCATGGCAGCCCGCAAGGAACTCAGGACTATCTACGGCGAGTTGGGGCGGGAACTGGCGGCCATCTGTGACGCCGACCCGGGCCTGGGAGACACCGCGTTCCGGCTGGTGGAGTCCTTGATCAACCTCCGCGCGGACGGGCTGATCGCAAAAGATTCGGCATCCACCACCGCCGATACCGTGTTGACGCTGGCCGGGCTGAGGCGCGATCTCCCGGCAGTGAGGGCTGCAGGCAAGGAGCTCATCCTCCGCTTTGGAGGGGTTGCCTTGCGGGCGCCAGCCGAATCTCTCGCCGGCTAAGTCATTCTTGGTGCCACATCCAGAGGAACGGGAGCGTCTCCCTCCTTGACTCCGTTTCTTGCGACGTAAGTACTGCGTTCATCACTGATGCCCGTCCTGTCATAGACGTACAGCGTTACTTCGTCGAAGAGATCGGCAAGGGGGTCGTTGAATAGGGCCACGGCATTGGCATTGCACGTGCTGGCTGTCGTCGCGCCAGCTACATAGAGGCCGTCGATCGCCTCCGGAGGTGTAAACCGTCCGCCAAGATGGGAGCCCGTGCCCGCAAACGCTTGCTCGCGACCACCCCACCAGCGTTCGCGGGCCTGCGCTTTAGCAGTCTCGCGGCTCACTTCTACGTCGACGACAGTGAGATGGCTATAGTCGCCGGTCAGGAGCCATTTGAGGTAGCGGTCTTTGAGGTTTGGCCACGAAAAAGTGCCCTCAATGGCAACGTTCACGCCGTCTTCAATCGATCGCCGCAAAACCGCGTTCGCTAGATCGGCAGATTCCGTGTGGACAAGCGAGGCCAACTCATTGGGCAATAGCGCGCGCCCGTCCGGCAGCTGAAGATCGAGGAGATCGTCAAATATGCCGTCGGTGCAAGCAGTTTCAAGAAGATGCTCCTTGATGACATCCGGGTCGATGACCCGATATCCCGTAAGCCCAAGCTTTTTCACCTCGGTTGACTTCCCGGCGCCGGGTGGACCAGCAGTGATGAGAGCCGCAGACCCATCCTTACCAAGGTCTGCGGCGTCTGATGTGTAGCTCTCGATCAGCTCAGAATGGAATTTACGGCGCGACTTATCCCGTGCGTCATAAAAGACCGCTGTTGATCGGTGGGAGTCCTTATGAAGAAAGGACCCAAGCTGTGACAGACGAATCAACTCGCGCTCGGTGCGCAACCGCGCGTCCATTGCCGTCATCCAGGTCCCCCTTGGTAGTGTCCGCGGAGGACCTGCGAACATGCTCCAAGAGGTAGTCGAAGTCGTCGTCACTCAGCAGGCCTCTGTGAAGCGCATCTGTGACTTGCTCCCAAGAGCCTGAGGTTCGAACGCTCAGCGGATTTTCCGGCTGAGCATCCTGCGCGAAACTGTAGTTCCAGCTTACAAGCTCGGTCAGCATGGACGCGTGATCCAACTGGCCAGCAGCGTGCCGCAGGATCACCTCACGAGGAGACCTGGCGATCGCGGCAGGCACTGCCTCAACACGCCGCAGTATTCTGGAAACTTCTGCCTGCGAAATCCCGGCATCGTTGGCTATTGCCGTCTGGGAGGCGCCGTCCTTGTGCGCTGCCATCACCGCGCGAATGTGATCCAAGCGCGCCAGTTCCTTCTGCGCGTAGGCGATCTGAAGAGGCCTCAGGGTCGTCGGCATGATTGGGTTTCTCCTTCCGCCGAAGGCTATACCAAATGTATAGCTGTACCTCAGTCTTGTCCTGCGGCTGCGCACTGTCAACACGAGCTACGTCACTTTGCTCGTCCCGGGAGCGGAGTCTTGCCTCGGTTGTTTAGTAATCCACCTGACGCTTCATCTTGTTCCCCAGCCATAGCATCGCCAGGCTCACCACCAGGAAGCCGACGGAAATAGCGAGGGCAAACACCACCACGCCACCCCAACCGCCGGCCCGGGCAGGGTCAATGAACCAGTACGGGTACCAGTTGACCAAAGCCCCGCGAATGAGGCTGTAAACCAGGTAGCCAACAGGGTAGAGCAGCCAATACCAAATGTGCTTGGGGCGCAGGGTGGCGCGCGGCGGTTGAAACAGCCAGTCCGCAACCATCACCACAGGCATTAGGTAGTGCACCACAAAGTTGACCCACGGAAGCAGCGAGCCGAGGTCCTCACCCGCCAATAGCGCACCAAAGACGAGCCCCACCACGGCCATGGCGATGGTGGCCGTGCCGCGCGTAACATCGTCCGCCTCGGTAGGCCGTTTCCGGACCAACACCCGGTACCCACTGATCAGGAGCACCAACGCAGCGAAGATATTGGACAGGTTGGTGAAGTAGCTGAAGAAGTTCCACAGGTCATAGCCCAGGCCAAGATGAACCGTCAGCTGTGTTCCCACCGCCACCAACGTCAGAAGGCCAAAGAAAAAGCGTCCCCCGATAAGCACATTCCGTTTGGTCATGCCTCTCATCCTCGCTGACTGCACACCCTGAACCGCCCCGACACCCCGGGGCAGGATCAGGTGATCAGCAGTTCCAGGGCCTCGGCCAAGTGGCCCACTTCGCGCACCGAGAAGCCCTCCGGGATTACACCTGCACCCGCAGGGCTCGCCGGGACAATGGCGTGCGTGAAGCCGAGCCGGTGGGCTTCCTGGATGCGCTGGTTGATCCCCGGCACGGGGCGCACCTCGCCCGCCAAGCCAACCTCGCCGAAAGCAATGAGTCGTTGGGGGAGTGCCTTGCGGGACTTCGCCGAAGCTACGGCCAAAGCAACAGCCAGGTCCGTGGCCGGTTCGGTCAGCTTCACGCCGCCCACGGTCGCCACATAGGAATCGTCCTTGTGCAACATGCAGCCGGCACGCTGCTGAAGAACGGCCAGCAGCATGGCCACCCGGGAGCTCTCCAGCCCGCTGGTAGCACGGCGGGGTTGCGAGTTGGGACTCTCGGCAAGGAGCGACTGCACCTCTGCAAGCAGCGGCCTGCGACCCTCCATGGTCACCGTGATGCAGGTGCCCGAAACGGGCTCACGGGTCCGTGAAACGAACAAACCGCTGGGATCAGCCAACCCCTCGATGCCCGTTTCGTTGAGGTCGAAGCATCCGACGTCGTCCGTGGCACCGTAGCGGTTCTTCACGGCGCGGAGCAGGCGCAGACGGGAGTGGCGCTCGCCTTCGAACTGGCACACCACGTCTACCAGGTGTTCCAACAAACGCGGGCCGGCGATGGTGCCTTCCTTGGTCACGTGGCCCACCAGCAGCGTGGTCATGTTGCGTCGCTTGGCCGCAGAGATGATGGACGCCGCCACCTCACGAACCTGGGACACACCGCCCGCGCTGCCCTCCACGTCCGCACTGCTCAGCGTCTGCACGGAGTCCACAATCAGCAACTTGGGTTCAAGCTTCTCCACTTGGCCCAGTGCCTGGCCAAGATCTGTTTCAGCCGAAAGATAAAGGGTGTGGGCCACGGCGTCGATCCGCTCGGCGCGCAACTTCACCTGCGCCGCCGACTCCTCGCCCGTGATGTAGAGGACATCCTGTCCCGTGCGCGCGAACTTCGCAGCTACATCCAGCAGCAGCGTGGACTTCCCGACGCCGGGTTCCCCAGCCAGCAGGATGACGGCACCGGGGACCAACCCTCCTCCCAGGACGCGGTCCAACTCGTCCACTCCCGTGGGCAGGAACGCCGCGGTGGTCCCATCCACCTCAGCGATCCGGCGGGCCGGCTCCAAAACTGTTGCGGCCGCCGTCGTACGCGCTACCGTGGCACCGTACTCCTCAACGGTTCCCCAGGCCTGGCACTCACCGCAGCGGCCCACCCACTTGATGGCGGTCCAGCCGCATTCGGCGCATTTGTAAGCGGGTGTCTTGGAAGCGCGGGAGGTCTTGGAAGCCATGGGTTCCAGCGTAGTGGCGGGGACTGACAGTATTAGCCACCCGGGTGGACGCTACAGCGCCGGGAGCACCGCCCGGGCCTCGTCCGGTTCCATGCCGCTCGCTTCCAGCAGATCAACCATGAGTGGCCGGAACAGCATCACCACGGTTTCTCCCTCGAGCCTTTGCACGTCCAGCATCTTGGGATGCAGGCGCGCCGCAATGTCTGAAAGTTCGTTCCGGGCCCGGCGCAGATGCACCCGCCGTGTGCCCTCGCTCTGCTCCGACAACCCAATGGTCATCTCGTCGATCGCCGCGGCAGTTTCCTGAAGGACTTCGGAGATGCTCTCGATCGCTTCGTCAGACAACGCGGCATGGTTGATTGCGCTGGTGAGGCGCCGGGCAAACACCCGGCTGTTACGCAACGCCAGGTCGATGTACTCCAGGGAGTGCTCCAAGTCGGCAAGCTCATCGCGGTGCCTCCGATGTGCCGGTGCCAGTGTGGCGACCTCGCCGGAAGCCCGCAGAGTCTGCCGCATCCGATCCACCAAGGGCTGGCAGTTCCGGCCACGGATCAGGGCATGCCAGGCCTGGGTGGAATCGCTGTCGATCATGGCCTTGGCACACTCACGCAGCACCTCCGAAAGCTCATGCAGGATCTTCTGGACATCCTTACGGGGCTCCCGGCGCGGGTCCTTCGGCACCAGGAATGTCACCAGCAGCGCAAAAACGCCACCCACCACGGCATCCAGGCTTCGGGTAAACGGCCCACCTGCCGGCGCCGGCAGCAGGACCACCAGCAACGACTGCAAGCCCAGCTGGGTAGTGAAGATAGTGCCGCTGTCCAGGAACCTGGCCAGCAGGATGGAAAAAAGAAGCACGACGGCGGCCTGCCAGATCCCAGCGCCCAGCCAGTGAAGCAGCAGGTCACCAACAACAATCCCCAGGGTGCAGCCAAGACCCACCTCGATCACCCGGCGCAACCGGGGATCCCGGGAGAAACCGAGGGCAATCAAGGAGGAAGTAGCGGCAAACAAAGGACCCTGGTGGCCCAGCACGTACTCAGCGAAAGCGTAGGCACCCACGGCGCACACCGTCATCTGGATGGCCGGCGTCAACGAATTCCGGCTGCGAACCAATCCGGTCCTGACTCTGGCGCGCAGGAACCTCTTGCTTGCAGTAAATCCCTTTGCGGCAGCCATGCCTCCAAGTGTATTTGGCCAACCCCTCCCAACTACCTCAAGCCAGGTACCCCTCAAGGTGGCACGCGCCACATAACCCAATGGTCCGCCGTCGTTCATCTTCCGTTCACCTTGCACCGCAGATCCCGTTACCTGCGCTCCTTACCTTCAGTAAAGGAACACATTGGTCCACAGCTCGCGCACGCCGAAATCTCCGTTCGGCCCGCATCGAAGAATCCCTGGAAGGGGCACATCCAAGTGAAGGCAACTCACTTCGGCCGCAACGCGGCAATCGCGGTCATCGCAGCCGGCGCTCTCGCGCTCACTGCTTGCGGTTCAGACAACGCAACCGGCACCACTGGCGGCACCCAGTCGGCAGCTACCGGCCCCAAGGTCACCGGCACCCTGACCGGCATCGGCGCGTCCTCCACCGGCGCAGCAATGGATGCTTGGAAGGCCGGCTTCTCCGCCGCGAACTCCGGCGCGACTGTTCAGTACTCCCCCGACGGTTCCGGTGCAGGCCGCAAGGCCATCATCGACGGCTCGGCACAGTTCGCCGGCTCCGATGCCTACCTGAAGGACGAAGAGCTTGAGAGCTCCAAGGCCAAGTGCGGTCCCGACGGCGCCATCAACATCCCGGTGTACATCTCCCCGATCGCCGTTGCCTTCAACGTCCCCGGCGTCACGGACCTCAAGCTCGACGCCGCGACCGTCGCCAAGATCTTCCGCGGCGAAATCGCCAAGTGGAACGATCCCGCAATCGCCGCCCTCAACGAAGGCGTCACCCTTCCGGACCTCAAGGTCACCCCCGTGAACCGCTCTGACGACTCCGGCACCACCACCAACTTCACCGACTACCTCGCAGCTGCTGCTCCCGAGGTTTGGACGGACAAGGCTGCCGGCATCTGGCCCGCAACCCTGGCAGGCGAGAACGCCAAGGGCACCTCCGGTGTGGTCAAGACCGTCACCGACACCCCGGGCGCCGTGACCTACGCTGATGACTCCGCCGTTTCCGGCAAGCTGGGCACCGCCTCCATCAAGGTGGGCGACGAATTCGTCAAGATCTCCGCTGAAGCCGCTGCCAAGGCCGTTGAAGCCGGCAAGCCCGTTGACGGCCGCGCCGCCAACGATGTTGCCATCAAGCTGGACCGCAAGACCACCGCATCGGGCGCCTACCCCGTAGTCCTGGTCTCGTACCACGTTGTCTGCACCACCTACGAGACCAAGGAAGTTGCTGACCTGGTCAAGGGCTTCGAAAGCTACGTCGTTTCTGACGAAGGACAGAAGACCGCAGCTGACGCCGCGAAGTCCGCGCCGCTCTCCAAGGCGCTGCAGGACAAGGCAAAGGCCGCTATCGAAACCATCAAGGCCAAGGCCTAAGGTTTCCCGGCGGGTTTGCTGAACCCGGCTGAACACTGAAGTTCCCTGTCCCGCTCTCCGGTGGCCACCGCGGCACCGGCGCGGGGCAGGGAACTTAGCCATGTAAGACCAGTTCACTCCAGACTGAAGGAACGTGAAGTGACCACCAACTCCCTGACAACCTCCCAAGGCGCAGGACGCGCCGGGGACAAGGTTTTCTCCGGGGCCGCCATGGCCGCAGGGTGCCTGATTCTCGCTGTCCTCTTCGGAGTCGCGTTGTTCCTTGTGGTGCAGGCAATCCCTGCCCTGACCGCTCCGGCTGAGGACATCCAGGGCGGCAACGGCTTCTTCGCCTACATCGCCCCGATCGTGGTGGGCACGCTGATTGCCGCCGTGATCGCCCTCGTCATCGCCACTCCCGTGGCGATCGGCGTAGCACTGTTCATCTCGCACTACGCTCCGCGCCGGCTCGCTGCCGGCCTGGGCTACGTGGTGGACCTGCTCGCAGCCATCCCCTCCGTTGTCTACGGCGCCTGGGGTGCGGCTTTCCTGGCCAAGGAGATCTCCCCGGCCTATGACTGGCTGGCCACTTACCTCGGCTGGATCCCCATCTTCGAAGGACCGGCGTCCGCCACCGGCAAGACCATCCTGACCGCCGGCATCGTCCTTTCCGTTATGGTCCTGCCCATCATCACCTCCCTGTCCCGCGAAATCTTCCTGCAGACCCCCAAGCTGCACGAGGAAGCCGCGCTGGCACTCGGAGCCACCCGCTGGGAAATGATCAAGATGGCCGTGCTGCCCTTCGGCCGTCCGGGCATCATCAGCGCCATCATGCTGGGCTTGGGCCGGGCACTTGGCGAGACCATGGCCGTTGCCCTGGTGCTCTCCTCCGGTGTCCTCACTGCCAGTCTCATCCAGTCCGGCAACCAGACCATCGCCGCGGAAATCGCACTGAACTTCCCGGAAGCCAGCGGTATCAAGGTCAACACGTTGATCGCCGCCGGCCTGGTGCTGTTCGTCATCACCCTGGGCGTGAACATGATCGCCCGCTGGATCATCACCCGGCACAAAGAATTCTCGGGAGCCAACTAAATGTCCGCCACAGTAGTCCGCAAGCGCTCAGCGCTCACCAAGGGCCAGTTGCCCAAGTTCGCGCCCTACATTGTCCTGGCCGTCGCACTCATTGTGGGCGCGGCCATCATGGCGCTCATCGGCTTCAACGCCTTCGGCTGGGGCATCGTCTCCGCCATCCTGTTTGCCGTGGTCCTGGTTTCCTGGAGCGGGGCCGTTGAAGGTTCCAGGAAGGCCAAGGACAAGCTCGCCACATGCCTTGTGGTGGGCTCGTTCCTGATTGCACTCCTGCCCCTGATCTCGGTGATCTTCACCGTGCTGGTCAACGGCATTCCCGGCCTCATCACTCCCGGCTTCCTGGGCACGTCCATGAACGGTGTCACCGGCGCGTATGACAACAAGGCAGTGGAGGAAGGCGCCCCGGTCCTGGGCGGTATCTACCACGCACTGCTGGGCACCATCCAGATCACGCTCCTTGCCACGGTCATCTCCGTACCCGTGGGTCTTCTCACCTCCATCTACCTGGTGGAATACGGCAACGGCCGTCCGCTGGCCCGCGCCATCACGTTCTTCGTGGATGTCATGACCGGCATCCCGTCGATCGTGGCCGGCCTCTTCGCGGCAGCGTTCTTCTTCGCCATCGTGGGCCCCGGCACCAAGACCGGTGCGGTAGCCGCCGTCGCGCTTTCAGTCCTGATGATCCCTGTTGTTGTCCGCTCCAGCGAGGAAATGCTCAAGATCGTCCCCAACGAGCTCCGCGAAGCCTCCTACGCCCTGGGCGTCCGGAAATGGCGCACCATCACCAAGGTGGTTATCCCGACGGCGATCTCCGGCATCGCGTCCGGCGTCACCCTGGCAATCGCCCGCGTGATCGGTGAAACCGCGCCCATCCTGGTGACCGCCGGCTTCGCCACCACCATCAACAACAACGTCTTCAGCGGCTGGATGGCCTCGCTGCCCACGTTCATTTATACGCAGATCCTCAACCCGACGTCGCCGTCCAACCCTGAGCCGTCGGATCAGCGGGCCTGGGGCGCGGCGCTGGTGCTGATCATCCTGGTGATGCTCCTGAACCTCGGAGCCCGCCTCATCGCCCGTCTGTTCGCGCCCAAAACGGGCCGCTAGCCGGGCCAGCCGCCGTTTGACGGCGGCCCCTTCACACTTCCAAACCCCCAAGGAACAAAGGAACACCATGTCCAAGCGCATCGACGTCAAAGACCTCAATGTCTACTACGGCAACTTCCTGGCCGTCGAGGACGTCAACATCAACATTCAGGCCAAGTCCGTTACGGCCTTCATCGGCCCGTCCGGCTGCGGCAAGTCCACCTTCCTCCGCACGCTGAACCGCATGCACGAGGTCCTCCCCGGCGCACGCGTCGAGGGCGAGGTCCTCCTGGATGGCGACAACCTCTACGGCCCCGGCGTGGACCCCGTAACGGTCCGCACCCAGGTGGGCATGGTCTTCCAGCGGCCCAACCCGTTCCCCACCATGTCCATCCGCGACAACGTGCTGGCCGGCGTGAAGCTGAACAACAAGAAGATCTCCAAGGGTGCAGCCGATGCCCTGGTGGAGAAGTCCCTGGTGGGCGCCAACCTGTGGAACGAGGTCAAGGACCGCCTGGACAAGCCCGGCTCCGGCCTTTCCGGTGGTCAGCAGCAGCGCCTGTGCATCGCCCGCGCCATCGCCGTTGAGCCCCAGGTGATCCTCATGGACGAGCCCTGCTCCGCCCTGGACCCCATCTCCACGCTGGCTGTTGAGGACCTCATCAACGAGCTCAAGGACCAGTACACCGTGGTGATCGTTACCCACAACATGCAGCAGGCTGCGCGCGTGTCCGACAAGACCGCGTTCTTCAACATCGCAGGCACGGGCAAGCCCGGCAAGCTCATCGAGTTCGCTGACACCACCAGCATCTTCAACAACCCCGCACAGAAGGCCACGGAAGACTACGTCTCCGGCCGTTTCGGATAAGGGGTCCTGCAGGTTCCGGCTTCTATGGGGGGAGTCGGCACAGAACGACGGCGGCCGTCGCCTTGGGGGTACGGCCGCCGTC